>CBDFAU010000002.1:0-175465 GCA_965245755.1 Streptococcus mitis
TTAATACTCTTCGAAAATCTCTTCAAACCACGTCAGCGTCGCCTTACCGTATATATGTGACTGACGAAGTCAGTCTTATCTACAACCTCAAAACAGTGTTTTGAGCAGCTTGCGGCTAGCTTCCTAGTTTGCTCTTTGATTTTCATTGAGTATAAAATGCCAGAAAAAGAGCATAAAAGAGCACACAAAAAGAGACAAAAACAAGATCTACTAAATAAAGGTTTTTTATTTGATAGACTTAGTTGTTCATGTCTCCCTTACCTCCGAGTATTAGTACCTCTATCCTATACCTTTCAGGATATTTTGTCAACAGAAAACTGACAATTTCAATCTCTAAAATCCGAAAACAGGTCCATAAAGAGTTAGTACGTGTTTGACATGCTCGTAATGGAACTTGTCATAGTTGCGCCAAGCGGTACGTGCTTGATCGTTTAGTTTTAGGCTACCGAGACCTATCAGAAGACTGGTAAGTTGGTAAAATTTCTCAAGGTCTATTAAGATACTGTTGTTCAACTTTTCCGCTTTTTTGAGCTCTAGCAGAGTAGTGTTAAGCAATTCTTGCAGTCGAATATCATCTGCCGTACCCTGTTTGCAGCTTTGGAAACTTTTATTTAACTCGGATAGGAGTTGGGTTGCATTAGTAATGAGTTCTTTGTCTTCCATGTGAGCATCCTCCTTGCTCTGATGTATTATTGCCTATAGTATAGCACTAAAAAATAAAAATGTCATAGTAAATATGTTGAAAAATCGATTTTTAATTACAAAGTTTGGTGGGCTGATTTGTAGCCTTTTCATGGTATAATCAAGAGAGTAAATCTTTATGGAGGAAGTATGAAATTAAATATTCAAGAAATTCGTAAGCAGTCTGAAGGCTTGCATTTTGAACAAACGTTAGACCTAGCCGCAGACCTGCGTGCACGCAATCAAGAAATTTTAGATGTAAAAGATATCCTTGCAGTTGGAAAAGTACAGTACGAAGACCGTATGTATTTCTTAGATTATCAACTATCTTATACCATTGTTCTTGCTTCAAGTCGCAGTATGGAGCCAGTTGAGTTAGTTGAATCTTATCCAGTAACGGAAGTTTTCATGGAAGGTGCAACTAACCAGCTAGATCAAGAAGTTCTAGATGATGATTTGGTCTTGCCTATCGAAAATGGAGAACTTGACCTTGCTGAGAGCGTGTCAGACAATATCCTGCTGAACATTCCTATCAAGGTTTTGACGGCTGAAGAAGAAGCTGGTAAAGGTTTTGTGTCAGGAAATGACTGGCAAATCATGACAGAGGAAGAATACCAAGCCCAACAGGCAGTTAAGAAAGAAGAAAACAGTCCTTTTGCTGGCTTACAAGGACTATTTGATGGAGACGAATAATGGTTTTATCAAAAAAACGAGCACGAAAAGTGCTAGAAGAAATCATTGCTCTGTTTCCAGATGCCAAGCCCAGTCTTGATTTTACCAATCATTTTGAACTCTTGGTTGCGGTCATGTTGTCAGCTCAGACAACGGATGCAGCGGTAAATAAGGCCACACCAGGTCTCTTTGCTGCCTTTCCAACGCCACAAGCCATGTCTGTTGCGACAGAGGGTGAGATTGCTTCACACATTTCTCGTCTAGGACTGTATCGGAATAAGGCTAAATTCCTAAAAAAATGTGCTCAACAGTTACTAGACGACTTTGATGGTCAAGTTCCTCAAACACGTGAGGAATTGGAGAGTCTAGCAGGTGTTGGTCGCAAGACAGCCAATGTTGTCATGAGTGTGGGCTTTGGGATTCCAGCTTTTGCAGTAGATACTCATGTGGAGCGTATTTGCAAACACCACGATATCGTCAAAAAATCAGCGACACCACTTGAGGTGGAAAAGCGTGTCATGGATATCTTGCCACCGGAGCAGTGGTTAGCAGCTCATCAGGCCATGATTTATTTTGGAAGAGCCATTTGCCATCCTAAAAATCCAGAGTGTGACCAGTACCCACAGTTATATGACTTTAGCAATTTATAAGATGGTGTACCAAAAGTTTTTGCTTGATTTTAAGCATGCTTTGTGCTATAGTATTTGATAACTAAATATTCCTTTAAACCTGTCCCGTGAGGCAGGCAAGGAGAACGATTAAGTAGTAGGGTGAAGTCTATACTGTTTGCAGTAGGGCTCGCTTGGCTATACATTTCAAGTCTCCTTGTTTAAGGAGACTTTTCTTTTTGGAGGTTTGTCATGAAGGCAAAAGAAGTTGTAGACGAATTGACCGTCAAACGAGCGATTACGCGTATTACTTATGAGATTATCGAACGCAACAAAGATTTGAATAAAATTGTCTTGGCTGGTATTAAAACTCGTGGTGTCTTTATCGCCCACCGTATCCAAGAACGTTTGGAGCAGCTAGAAAATCTTTCAGTTCCTGTTGTGGAATTGGATACGAAACCTTTCCGTGATGATGTTAAAAGTGGAGAAGATACTTCTTTGGTTTCTGTTGATGTGACAGACCGTGAAGTTATTTTGGTGGACGATGTGCTCTATACAGGCCGCACTATCCGTGCTGCTATTGATAATATTGTAGGTCATGGTCGTCCTGCGCGCGTGAGTTTAGCAGTTCTAGTCGATCGTGGACATAGAGAATTGCCAATCCGCCCAGATTACGTTGGAAAAAATATCCCAACCAGTCGTTCTGAAGAAATCATCGTAGAGATGGCAGAACTTGATGGTCAAGACAGAGTTCTGATTACTGAAGAAGCTTAGAAAGCTAAAGGAGTAGCCATGTCAGAAAATCAACAAGCATTGAACCATGTGGTGTCCATGGAAGACCTCACTGTCGATCAAGTCATGAAATTGATCAAGCGAGGAATTGAGTTTAAAAATGGAGCTCAGCTTCCCTATGAGGATCATCCGATTGTTTCCAATCTTTTCTTTGAGGATTCTACACGGACGCATAAGTCCTTCGAAGTGGCAGAGATTAAACTGGGGCTGGAACGACTTGACTTTGATGTGAAGACTAGTTCGGTTAATAAGGGTGAGACACTTTATGATACCATTTTGACTTTGTCTGCTTTAGGAGTGGATGTCTGTGTGATTCGCCACCCTGAGGTTGACTACTACAGAGAATTAATTGCAAGTCCAACGATTACGACTTCCATCATTAATGGTGGAGATGGTTCGGGCCAACACCCTAGCCAGAGCTTGCTTGATTTGATGACTATTTATGAGGAATTTGGTCACTTTGAGGGTCTCAAGGTTGCTATTGCAGGTGACTTGGACCACTCACGTGTTGCCAAATCTAATATGCAGATTTTGAAACGCTTGGGAGCTGAACTTTACTTTGCTGGACCTGAGGAATGGAGAAGTCAAGAGTTTGCAGACTATGGACAGTTTGCAACCATTGATGAAATCATTGATCAGGTGGATGTCATGATGTTTCTCCGTGTGCAACATGAACGTCATGATAGTGGAGCTATCTTTTCAAAAGAGGACTACCATGCCCAACATGGCTTGACTCAAGAACGTTATGACCGTTTGAAAGAAACAGCAATCCTTATGCATCCAGCTCCAGTCAACCGTGATGTAGAAATCGCAGACCACTTGGTTGAAGCACCAAAATCACGGATTGTCCAACAAATGACCAATGGTGTCTTTGTTCGAATGGCAATCTTAGAATCCGTACTGGCGAGTAGAAACGCCAACTAAAACACAAGACGTTAAAAGACGCCAGTGAGCGTCCACGAGAGGTGAAAATATGACAAAAAGACTTCTAGTATTAGAAGATGGCACAGTTTTTGAAGGCAAGGCCTTCGGAGCAGATATCGATGTAACAGGTGAAATTGTCTTTAATACAGGTATGACTGGCTACCAAGAATCCATTACAGACCAGTCTTACAATGGACAGATCTTGACCTTTACTTATCCTTTAGTAGGAAATTATGGAATCAACCGTGATGATTACGAATCCATCATTCCAACTTGTAAGGGAGTCGTTGTTTTTGAAGAAGCACGTAGAGCAAGCAACTGGCGCAACCAAATGACCTTGGATGAATTCTTGAAAGCCAAGAAAATACCAGGTATCTCAGGTATTGATACGCGTGCACTTACCAAGATTATCCGTAAGCATGGTACCATGCGTGCAACCTTGACCCATGTTGGGGACAGCATGGACCATGTAACTGACCAGCTCCAAGCGACAGTCTTGCCGACAGACAATATCAAGCAGGTTTCTACTAAAACATCCTATCCAGCTCCAGGAGTTGGTTTGAGCGTGGTGCTAGTGGACTTTGGTCTCAAACACTCAATTCTACGTGAACTTTCTAAACGCAACTGTAACGTGACGGTTGTTCCGTATTCGACAACGGCTGAAGAAATTCTCCATCTCAATCCTGACGGAGTTATGTTGTCAAACGGTCCAGGTAACCCAGAAGATGTTCCACAGGCACTGGATATGATTCGTGGTGTGCAAGGAAAAATTCCAATCTTTGGTATCTGTATGGGGCACCAACTCTTTGCAATGGCAAATGGTGCTAAGACCTACAAGATGAAGTTTGGTCACCGTGGATTTAACCATGCGGTACGTGAAATTGCTACAGGACGTGTGGATTTTACAAGTCAGAACCATGGTTATGCAGTCAGCCGTGAGGATTTGCCAGAACACTTGATTATCACCCACGAAGAAATCAATGACAAGTCAGTTGAAGGTGTGCGTCACAGATATCAACCTGCTTTCTCTGTTCAATACCATCCAGATGCAGCCCCTGGTCCACACGACGCTAGCTACCTATTTGATGAGTTTATCGAGATGATGGAAGCTTTTAAACAATCAAACTAAGAACGAGTAAAAGCTCGTCGGAGAATTTATTTAATGGCAACCTGAGAGTTGCCGAATAGAAAGGAGAAGATACATTGTTCGCGGAAGTGAACACGCCCTAAGAACTGTGTGAAAAAGATAATCATCGTCTTGACGCTGAAGGCGTCTGCACCGAGTTTCCTATTTTCACTGTGTTCTTTACGGGCTTTGTATCATAAACTATGCCTAAACGTACTGATATTCAAAAAATTATGGTGATTGGTTCTGGTCCGATTATTATTGGTCAGGCTGCTGAGTTTGACTACGCTGGGACCCAGGCTTGCTTGTCGTTGAAAGAGGAAGGTTATGAGGTTGTCTTGGTTAACTCAAACCCTGCAACTATCATGACGGACAAGGAGATCGCTGACAAGGTTTATATTGAACCGATTACACTTGAGTTTGTGACACGTATTCTCCGTAAGGAGCGTCCTGATGCCTTGCTGCCAACACTCGGTGGTCAGACAGGTCTCAACATGGCCATGGAATTATCTAAAAATGGTATCCTAGATGAGCTTGGTGTTGAACTTCTGGGAACTAAATTATCTGCCATTGACCAAGCGGAGGACCGTGACCTCTTTAAACAATTGATGGAAGAGCTCAACCAACCAATTCCGGAATCTGAGATTGTCAACACAGTCGAAGAAGCAGTTGCCTTTGCAGCAACAATTGGTTACCCAGTCATTGTTCGTCCAGCCTTTACTCTAGGTGGTACTGGTGGTGGTATGTGTGCCAACGAGGAAGAATTGCGTGAGATTGCTGAAAATGGGTTGAAATTGTCACCTGTTACCCAATGTTTGATTGAGCGTTCAATCGCAGGTTTCAAGGAAATCGAATACGAAGTGATGCGTGACTCGGCTGACAATGCACTAGTTGTTTGTAACATGGAAAACTTTGACCCAGTTGGGATTCACACAGGGGATTCCATTGTATTCGCCCCTGCCCAAACTATGTCAGACTATGAAAACCAAATGCTACGTGACGCGAGCTTGAGCATCATTCGTGCCCTTAAGATTGAAGGTGGATGTAATGTACAGCTAGCCCTTGATCCACACAGTTTTAAGTACTATGTTATCGAAGTAAACCCTCGTGTATCACGTTCGTCAGCCCTTGCCTCTAAAGCGACAGGTTACCCAATTGCTAAGTTAGCTGCCAAGATCGCAGTTGGCTTGACTTTGGATGAGGTGATCAACCCAGTTACAGGTTCAACCTATGCCATGTTTGAACCAGCCCTTGACTATGTGGTTGCCAAGATTCCTCGTTTCCCATTTGACAAGTTTGAAAAGGGTGAACGCCGTCTGGGTACCCAGATGAAGGCGACTGGAGAAGTCATGGCGATTGGTCGTAACATCGAGGAATCTCTCCTCAAGGCCTGTCGCTCCCTTGAAATTGGGGTTCACCACAATGAAATGCCAGAACTTGCAGCAGTTTCTGATGATGCCTTGATTGAAAAAGTTGTCAAGGCCCAAGATGACCGTCTCTTCTACGTATCAGAAGCCATTCGCCGTGGTTACACACCAGAAGAAATTGCTGAATTGACTAAGATTGATATCTTCTATCTGGATAAACTCTTGCATATCTTTGAAATTGAGCAAGAATTGGGCGCTCATCCGCAAGATCTAGACGTTTTGAAAACAGCTAAACTAAATGGCTTCTCAGACCGTAAGATTGCTGAACTCTGGAAAACGACAGCTGACCAAGTTCGCCAACTTCGTTTGGAAAACAAGATTGTTCCAGTTTATAAGATGGTAGATACTTGTGCGGCAGAGTTCGATTCTGAAACGCCATATTTCTATTCAACCTATGGTTGGGAAAACGAGTCTATCAAGTCTGATAAGGAATCCGTTCTAGTCCTAGGTTCAGGTCCAATCCGTATCGGTCAAGGGGTTGAGTTTGACTACGCAACCGTTCACTCGGTTAAGGCTATCCAGGCTGCTGGCTACGAAGCCATCATCATGAACTCAAACCCAGAGACCGTTTCTACAGACTTCTCTGTATCAGATAAGCTTTACTTTGAGCCATTGACTTTCGAAGATGTTATGAATGTCATCGACTTGGAGCAACCAAAAGGAGTTATCGTTCAGTTCGGTGGTCAAACAGCTATCAACCTTGCGGAGCCATTGGCAAAAGCAGGTGTGCCCATCCTTGGGACACAGGTTGCTGACCTAGACCGTGCCGAAGACCGTGACCTCTTTGAGCAAGCCCTAAAAGAATTGGATATTCCACAGCCACCAGGACAAACGGCTACCAATGAAGAAGAAGCAGTTCTTGCGGCTCGCAAGATTGGTTTCCCGGTTCTTGTCCGCCCATCTTATGTACTTGGTGGACGTGCCATGGAAATCGTTGAAAACGAAGCAGACCTTCGTTCTTACATGCGAACTGCTGTTAAGGCTAGTCCAGACCACCCAGTTCTTGTTGACTCTTACATCGTTGGGCAAGAATGCGAAGTTGATGCCATTTCAGACGGACAAAATGTCCTCATCCCAGGTATCATGGAGCATATTGAACGTGCTGGTGTTCACTCAGGTGACTCAATGGCCGTTTACCCACCACAAACCTTGTCACAAAAGGTGCAAGAAACAATCGCAGACTATACTAAACGCCTAGCAATCGGTCTTAACTGCCTTGGAATGATGAACATCCAGTTTGTCATCAAGGATGAAAAAGTCTATGTTATTGAGGTCAATCCACGTGCTAGCCGTACGGTGCCATTCCTTTCTAAGGTAACCAATATCCCTATGGCTCAAGTAGCAACCAAGCTCATTCTTGATCAAAAACTTGAAGAACTTGGCTACCAAGATGGACTTTACCCTGAAAGTACTCGCGTTCATATCAAGGCACCTGTCTTCTCCTTTACCAAACTAGCTAAGGTAGACAGCTTACTTGGTCCTGAAATGAAGTCAACAGGGGAAGTTATGGGTTCTGATACGACTTTAGAAAAAGCTCTCTATAAGGCTTTTGAAGCTTCTTACTTACACTTGCCAACTTTTGGTAACGTTGTATTTACCATCGCTGATGATGCCAAAGAAGAAGCCTTGGACTTGGCTCGTCGTTTCCAAAATATTGGCTATGGAATCCTTGCGACAGAAGGGACAGCAGCCTTCTTTGCCAGTCATGGATTGCAAGCCCAACCTGTTGGTAAGATTGGTGATGACGATAAGGATATTCCAAGCTTTGTTCGTAAAGGAAGAATTCAAGCTATCATTAACACAGTTGGAACAAAACGAACTGCTGACGAAGATGGTGAGCAAATTCGCCGTTCAGCCATTGAACACGGAGTGCCACTCTTCACAGCCCTAGATACAGCTAATGCTATGCTCAAAGTATTGGAAAGTCGTAGTTTTGTTACAGAAGCGATCTAGTTGAGAAAAATTTTTCACAGTTTTAAAGGCCAGCGTCAGAAAACGCTGGTTTTTTGCAATACTGATTCTGCTTGTTTTAACTATCATGCTTTCCTTAAGAATCATTTCAAAATTTAATATAATAAGAATAAATTGGAAATAGAAAACTATTTTCAACATTTCTTTCAAAAACAATCAATAAAATAGGTAAAGACAAGATTAGGAAGTGAATATTCCGATGTCTTCTTACAAAAAGGTCTCTCTTCCATTCGAGATTTTTCCCTTAATTTATCTGACCTCTAAGAAGTCAGTGATGGGATAATTTACCAATGCTAAGTGGAATACAATCCTAGGCTACGTAGTTTCAATCATCTTGACCATTCTCAATATCAAGCTTCTTTTCGATATTTTTTAACTCCGTTTGAGATCAATTATAGTGTCAGCGTGATGGTTGACAAATAGAAAGTAGTAGTGATTGGTTCATAAAAAGAAGAAAAAAAAGAACAGTCGAAACTGTTCTTTTTATCATTATTTGAGACCGTATTTTTTGTTGAAACGATCCACGCGTCCATCTGCTTGAGTGAACTTTTGACGTCCAGTGTAGAATGGGTGTGAGTCTGATGAAATTTCCACACGGATCAATGGGTAAGTTTCGCCTTCGAACTCAACTGTTTCGTTAGAGCGTTTTGTTGAACCGCTAAGGAATTGGTAACCAGTAGTTGTGTCCATGAAGACAACTGGGCGATATTCTGGATGGATATCTTTTTTCATTTTGCAATATTTCCTTTCTGCCATGGTCTCTTTGCGAGCCATAGATTGTTACTATACTAGTCTATCAGATTCTGAAAAGTTTGGCAAGTATTTTATTAGTTTTTAAGCAAGTTTTTTAGCTTTTGATAGATGATTTCGTTTTCTTCTAGGCTATAGGAATTAGCACCGCTTGCTAGAGGGTGGCCTCCACCATCATGTTCCTTGGCAATTTCATTGATAGGATGGATTTTACTACGTAAGCGAACACGGTAGTGGCCATCAGCCTGTTCTACAAAAATTCCCCAGAGACTGACGCTGTCAATACGACCAGGCGCTCCAACAATAGCGGCAGTTTCAGCATCGGTAACATTGAATTGTTTCAAGACTTCTTGACTCAGGATAACGCGCGCTGCACCATTTTCATCCACTTCCAGATGGTCGTAGATGTAGCCTTGAAGTTTAGCAATTTTGTAGCTCATAGTGTCCATTTTTCGAGTGAGAGCTGCAAAGTCAAAGTTATGTTCTCTCAAATAAGCAGCAAGGCGGAGGGTCCGTGCAGTGGTAGAAGGGTAGAGGAAACGACCTGTATCACCAACGATTCCTGCAAAGAGTAACTCAGCAGCGCGATCTGACAAGGCCAGTTGAGTTGTTTGGGCAAATAGGGTAATCATCTCGCTAGCGCTACTTGAACTAGTATCGACCCAAGACAGGTCACCGTATACATCATCATTTGGATGGTGGTCAATCTTAATGAGAAAATCACCTTGACTATAGCGTTTATCATCGATACGAGCAGTATTAGCTGTATCACAGACGATGACAAGTGCTCCCTGGTAGGTACTATCTTCAACAAGATCCATCTCAGCCATCCAAGTAAGAGTTGGTTCATCAAAACCAACTGCTTTGATGGTTTTTTCTGGGAAATGATGTTTGAGAAGAGCTTTCAATCCCACCTGACTTCCCAAGGCATCAGGGTCTGGTTTCATATGACGATGAATGATAATCGTATCGTATTCTTTGATTTTTTCTAAAATTTGATGGCAAATTTCCATAAATAACCTCAATTCTTTCTCATTTCATTGTAGCACAAGAATTTTTATTTTTAAAATGAAAAAGATGTGATATAATGGAGAAAGATAAATTGAGGAGGACGATATGGCATTAGCAAAAATTGTATTTGCCAGTATGACAGGTAATACCGAAGAAATTGCAGATATTGTAGCAGACAAATTACGTGACTTGGGCTTGGATGTCGATGTTGATGAATGTACAACTGTTGACGCTTCAGACTTTTTGGAAGCAGACATCGCTATCGTTGCGACCTATACTTATGGTGATGGAGAATTGCCAGATGAGATGATGGACTTCTACGAAGACCTAGCAGATCTCAACTTGAATGGTAAAATCTACGGAGTGGTCGGCTCAGGAGATACCTTCTACGATGAATTCTGTAAGGCTGTCGATGACTTTGACCGCGTTTTTGTAGCGACAGGAGCAGAAAAAGGTTCAGAATGTGTTAAAGTTGATCTTTCTGCCGAGGAAGAAGATATTGAACGCTTGGAACAATTCGCAGAAGAATTGGCTGCTAAAGTAGGATAAGTATAAAAGTGCGCTGATGTAATCAATCAGTGCATTTTTCTTATCGAGAGTTGGGATTTTACTAGCCTATTTGGTGGCTTTTTGATACAATAATTCAAATAAAGGAGGAGACTGTATGGATTTAGATATTATTCGTCAAGAAATTGATCAAATCGACGACCAAATCGTCAAGCTCTTAGAAGAACGAATGCACTTAGTTGAAGGGGTTGTCGCTTATAAGAAGGCTTCAGGTAAACCGATTTTAGATACCAAGAGAGAAGCAATTATTTTTGAAAAGGTTAGAAGTCGTGTAGAGGACAAGCGTTATCAGGAGACTATTGTCGCAACGTTTTCGGACATACTCAAACGTTCGCGTGATTATCAGGATCAAAACATCAAATGAAAAAAGAACAATTTTATCCGCTAGGGATTTTTCTAGCTTCCATGTTGGGTGGACTGGTTCGTTACCTGGTTTCCACTTGGTTACCAGCCAGTCCAGATTTTCCTTGGGGAACCCTTCTTGTCAACTATCTAGGCATTTTCTGCTTGGTTTATCTTGTTAAGGGTTATCTGGTTTATAAGGGGACTAGTAAGGGCTTGGTTTTAGCACTGGGGACTGGTTTTTGTGGGGGTCTGACAACTTTTTCCAGTCTCATGCTTGATGCTGTGAAACTACTGGATACAGGGCGTTATCTTAGTTTGATCATGTATTTGATTTTGAGCATTGGTGGAGGCCTATTCTTGGCATATTTTCTAGGGAGGAAGAAATGGTAATCGTCTATCTTGCAATTGCTTGTGGCTTAGGAGCGCTCGTACGGTATTTCTTTTCCCGCTATAATCAAGCATCTAAATTGCCCCTCGGAACGCTCATAGCCAATCTTCTAGGTTGTTTTTTGATTGGATTATTCTATAATCATGTGGAATCCAAGGAAGTCTATGCTATTTTAGCAACTGGCTTTTGTGGCGGTTTAACAACTTTTTCGACCTTGAATGACGAACTCCAAAGACTGTTAAGTGATAGGAAGGTTTTTTATTCTTACTTGACTTTGACCTACCTAGGTGGTTTGGTTGCGATTTTTTTAGGAATTCTGCTATAAATTTCTTTACTTTTTTGTGGAAATTTGGTAAACTGTATCTTGTGTGTAATGGACGCACAAAAATACAGTTTATCCGCTGAGGAAGATTCCTCAAGATTGACAAAGATAGGAGAATAAAATGAATCCATTAATCCAAAGCTTGACTGAAGGTCAACTTCGTACAGATATCCCGTCATTCCGTCCTGGTGACACTGTTCGTGTACACGCGAAAGTTGTCGAAGGTAACCGTGAACGTATCCAGATTTTTGAAGGTGTTGTTATCGCACGTAAAGGTGCTGGCATCTCAGAAAACTACACAGTTCGTAAAATCTCTAACGGTGTAGGTGTTGAGCGTATCTTCCCAATCCACACTCCACGTGTTGAAAAGATCGAAGTTGTTCGTTACGGTAAAGTACGTCGTGCGAAATTGTACTACTTGCGTGCTCTTCAAGGTAAAGCAGCTCGTATCAAAGAAATCCGTCGTTAATTCGACTAAAAAACTCTGCTTTTTCAGCAGAGTTTTTATCTAGCTCCCTTAGTTCAATGGATATAACAACTCCCTCCTAAGGAGTAGTTGCAGGTTCGATTCCTGCAGGGGGCATTTTAAGAAGCGTAAAGAAACATAAAGAATATTCAAAGTCTTTATTTATAGGCAATCATCACAATTTAGTTTTTTAAAATAGTATAGTATATTTTGTTTTTTTGACCAAACGTTGACCAAAATTTGACCAAAAATTTGTTTTGATTTTTATGAATATAGAATAAAGTAGATCAGGAAGCTGGTCTATTTTATTTTGTATTTAATATGTATAAAAATTTGAATTTGTCTGTCTGGAAGTGATACAATAGACATACAGAATAAAAAGGAGAAAATACTATGCCACAAATTGCTGTTAGAGTTGATGATGATTTAAAAAAAGAAGCAACTGCAATTTTTAATGAATTAGGTTTAGATATGACAACTGCTGTAAAGTTATTTTTGAAGCAATGTGTTTTAACTAGAAGTATTCCTTTTGAAGTGAAACTAGATATTGAAGATGATGTAAAAGAGGATTGAAGCTATGGTTTTATATTCTGATAAGGCTGTTGCTGTTTTGGAAAAAAGTAAGAAGATATAATTTACCTTTATATGCTGAAACTGGTGAAATTTTAACAAAAAAGGAGAATATTTAAAATAACTTAGTATTTTTGGAATTTTTGACCAAAGTGTGACCAAAATTTGACTAAATATTTGTTTTGATTTTGATGATTATGAGGTTAAGTAGATCATAGGAGTAAGTCTTTATAGGTATAAGTTATTTATGCTCGCTATGTTAGTTAAATAATTAATTTTTGACTGATTTATCTCTGTTTAATGTAAATTAGTTATGAGGAATATTGTCTTATTTATATACGAATATATAAAATAATGATACAATAATATTATATAGAAAATTGTAGATATTAGACTGACTATAAAAAATGGAGGTAATTTATGAATAGCAAGGAATGGATTATGGAATTTGAATCTTTAAATGTATGATTACTATAACCGTTATAAAATCAATAAGAAACGTTGTGGTCGGAATTTTTGATATCTTCTAAGAGTAGTCAGAGGATTATTGATTTAATAACAGAAGTACACGAAGACATATATTTAACATCTATTATTTTACCCATCCCGAAGATTTTAGCTCAATCTTTAGCATTTTGGTAAAGTATGGAAAAAGTACAAGTAAATATATTTTATCGAAAGGAGAGATATATGAGTGAAATAGTTATTAATGCTCAGAATTTATCTAAAAATTTTTATAATTTTGATTCAAGACTCCCATTTATCAAGAGATTTTTGAAACGTAATCAAATAACGATTCGAGCTGTTCAAGATATTAGTTTTACGATTAAGAGAGGGAGTATAGTTGGCTTTATTGGGAGTAATGGAGCTGGTAAATCCACAACGATTAAAATGTTGACTGGGACTCTTTATCCTAGTTCCGGAAAATTAGAAGTGAATGGAGAAATTCCATTTAAAAGAAGTATAAATTTTAGAAAAAAAATTTCAATAGTAGTAGGAAATAAATTACAGTTATTTCAAGATGTTTCGGCTATGGATTATTTTCAATTGATTGGTACTTTATATGAGGTAGAACCGGCGATTTTACAAGAACGAATTCAGGAATTAAGCAATTTGTTGAATGTAAAAGATCAGCTTTACCAGCAGGTCCGGACCCTCTCTCTTGGACAAAAAATGAAAATGGAGTTTATCGCGGCATCTTTAACAAGTCCGGAAATATTATTTTTAGACGAGCCTACTATAGGGTTAGATATACAGTCTAAAAAAGATATCAGAACATTTTTAAAGAAAATGAATGAAGAATGTCATACTACTATTATTTTAACGAGTCATGATATGGATGATATTTCGTCTGTTTGTGACGAATTAATCGTCATTGACAAAGGAAAAATTATTTTGCAGGAGTCAATGGATGTTATTTTATCTAAATTTTCTGATTTTAAATATTTAAAGATAAAAATGACATTAGATTTTGTACCAGAGTTATGCTCTGTTAAAGGAGTAGTAGTCATTTCTCAAACAAAATCGGAATGTATACTAAAAATACCTAGAGATTTTGTCTTTGAGACATTAGAATCAATCAATAAGCTTGTAGATATAGAAGATTTTGAAATATCAAATCTTTCTTTAGAAGAAATTATTTTACAAAACTATTTTACAAAAAAGGAGCACAATTGAAAAAAGAAATGTCTATTATTCTGATATCATTTCGATCTATTTTGAACTATAAATCAAGTGTACTATTGTTAATGTTACAGGCAAGTATACAAATTATGATATCAGTATTTTTATGGACGTATATATATCAGAGTAACCAGATAAATATAGCAGGATATGATTTTACCTCAATGGTTCAATACTATTTGGGGACTATAATTTTTTCATATTTTGTTTTTTATCCAGTTGATTGGGAAATCAATGACGATGTTCATTCAGGAAATTTTTTTAGCATATTAATAAAACCTGTTACTTTTTATAAGTATTATTTTTGTAAAATGCTTGGAGATAGGCTTGCTCATTTATTATTTATCATCATTCCTGTCATTTTATTCTCCAGTGTTTATTACAAGAATGAGTTATTAACCATTGAAATTCTTATTTTAGGAAGTATTGCAATTATTCTATCTATGGTTCTATGGTTTTTAATATCATGTTGTGTAGGTATGCTTTCTTTTTGGTTAGAAAATATATTTTTTGTCCTTACTGTTAAAGAAATAGTAATTCAGTTTTTATCAGGAATATTATTGCCTTTAAGTTTTTTTTCAAATAATTTTCGTCTGTTTTTAGATGTATTACCTTTTAAATACTTAGTATATGAACCGCTTCAGATGTTTAGTAATGATACATATAAATTAATAGACTATTTGAGAATTATTTGTATTCAATTGATTTGGTGCATCATTTTTTATATTATATCAAGATTCATATTGAGAAAAGGAGTGGAGCACTTCTCAAATGTGGGAGGATAAAATGTTTAGAATAAAAGTAATTTTTAGGCTACTTCATTTTGGTTTTAAATCTGATATGAATTTTTATTTTGACTTCTTTTGTGGTCTATTTTCGTCGATACTGTGGATTGGTTTACCTATTGTATTTTTTAGATTGATTTTCTTAAACATAGACTCTTTTAATGGTTGGGACTATTATCAAATTTTATTTTTGGTAGGTTCCTACACTATTGTAGATGGAGTTATGATGGGATTGTTAATTAGAAGTATGGGAATTTTAGAATCAGATATTTTGAGTGGTAACTTGGATCAAATTTTATTGAGGCCGTTTGATACTCAGTTGTTCTATATTTTTAGATCATTTAATTTAGTTCAATTCGTGAATACTTTTTTTGTTCTTGCGATCATTTTTATAAGTTATGGAAATTTAAATGTACATTTAAATTCATTAAAAATATTATTTTATATCCTTTCTTTAATGTGTGGTTGTATTATATATTATTCAATTTGGTTTCTAATAACGATTAGTTCATTTTGGTTCCCAACTAAATTTTCAAAAGTAGATGTATTTTTGAATTATATTGGAATTTCTAAGTATCCATATAATATTTTTACAGGTATTAACAGATTGATCACTATGTTATTTGTTCCCAATTTATTAATTGCCAATCCTGCAGTATTAATATTTTTAGGGAAAGATACATTGAACCTATTTTTCTATCAAATAGTTTTTACAGTTTTTTTGATTATTATCAGTCGTACAATTTTTAGAAAAGGATTGAAAAAATATGAAAGTGCAGGAAGATAAACAATGTTGTTCAGTTATATGTTTGACTAAAGGAAGTGATTCGCTGTACTTTCGGATATGAGCTTGGAGGTAGAATTACCAGAGTGATAAAGTCTCCATTTGATATAACAGCCATTCAATTTCTTGATTTATTCTCATTGTGATATATTCATACTAAAAACCGCTCAGCCGAGCGGTTTTCGTCTATTCATACCCTTTTACAGTACCCATGTACGGATAGCATGGGCAACGCCGGATTCATCGTTAGATTTAGTGATGTATTTGGCGATTTTTTTGATTTTTGGATTTCCATTTTCCATGACAACAGGGTTTCCAACGACTTCCAGCATGGCGCGGTCATTTTCTTCGTCACCGATAGCCATGGTTTGATCTTTGGTCAATCCTAGTTTTTCAGCTAGGTGAGTGATGGCTGAACCCTTGTCTACATTCTTTTTAAGGAGTTCGAGGTAGAAAGGAGCAGATTTGTTGATGGAGTAGCGCTCGTAAAATTCGGCTGGTATCTTTTCAATCGCAGCATCGAGAATTTCTGGTTCATCGATGAACATACATTTGACGATTTCCTTGCCAGACATTTCTTCAGGTGTACGATAGAAAATAGGCATGCTGACGAGGGTTGATTCGTGCACTGTATATTTTCCGATATTACGATTGGCAGTATAGATACCGTCCTTTGTAATAGCGTGCATGTGGACACCTAGCTTGCGACTGAGGAATTCCATATCCAGATAATCCTCATAGGTCAAGGATTCACTGATAATCTCATTTCCTGTAGCAGTTTCTTGGACAAGGGCACCGTTGAAGGTCACAACATAGTCACCCTCGTCTCTCAACTGCAAGTCGTCTAGAAGTTTGGCAACACCTGCGATGGGACGGCCAGTTGCAATCACGACTTTGACACCAGCTTCTTTGGCATCTTGGATGGCAGAAAAGACTTCAGGAGTGATTTCCTTTTGGCTGTTGACTAGGGTTCCATCGATATCGACGGCGATTAGTTTAATACTCATAAATTTCCTCTTCTAGTTTTTATTTGGGGTAAAATGATCGTTCTCAATCAAGTGTAAAAATTGCTGGGTAATGCTTGCGAAGATGCTGTTTTGGTCCAACATTTCTTTCGGAAAATAAAAACGATTATCTCCGTGGCGACTGCCAGCAAGGGATTGGACGATAGGAGACAGGCTAGAGAGTTCGGCCAGTTCTCCATTTTTTTGTAAAATCTCAATCTGTGTCCGTGGATTTTCAGATTCGGGACGATAGATATCATAAGGGAGGTCAAAATTCTTATGAATAGCAGTATAGTAGTCGGGATCAAAGCCGATGTCCTCAACCAATTTTCTCATGCTAGCAAGTTGGTCTTGGTCTTCTTGTGAAAAGGTAATGGATTTAAAGACCTTGCGGTTGACAAAGCGTTGCGACAGGTCTGCAAGAATCTTGTCAGGACTGGTCATCCAGAGTTGGAAGTAAGTATTCATCACACCATCATCTAGAGCCAGATAGTCAGTCAAGGTCACATTTTTTTCAAAGAAAGGCAGGAGGTGTGGAGAAGTTCGTGAAAAGAAATCTTTGTCTTTAGGATAGAGTTCCTTGGCGCGTTTGAGAAGATTCTGTAGGAGAACTTCCATGGCGCGTGTTGCTGGGTGGAAATAGACCTGCATGTACATCTGGTAACGACTGAGGACATAGTCTTCGATGGCATGCATGCCATTGCGCTGAAAGGCGATTCCATTTTCGATAGGACGAATGACTCGAAGAATCCGAGTCAAGTCAAATTCTCCATAGGAAGCACCTGTAAAATAGGAGTCGCGCAAGAGATAGTCCATGCGGTCCGCATCAATCTGACTAGAAATGAGTTGCACAACCTGCTTGTTAGGATAGGTATGGTCAATGACACTGGCTACCTTTTTTGGAAAATCTGGCGCTACTTGTAGCAGTAGTTGGTGAATCTCCGTTTCAGGACTTTGGATAATCTCCTGAGTAATGGCTTCATGGTCTGTATCAAAGAGATGTTCAAAAGTATGGGAGTAGGCACCATGACCAAGGTCATGTAGGAGAGCAGCTGTCATGGTCAAGAGAGACTCAGAAGGATTCCATTCGTCTGGATATTTTTCTTCAAAAATCTCCGTGATGCGTCGTGCAATTTCATAGACTCCTAGACAGTGAGAGAAGCGACTGTGTTCCCCACCGTGGAAGGTATAACTGGAAGTCCCCAATTGCTTGATTCGACGCAAACGCTGAAATTCTTTTGTATTAATTAAGTCATAGATGATTTGATTATTGACATGGATGTAGTTGTGAACTGGGTCACGGAATACTTTTTCGTTCATATGACCATTATAGCAAAAAGCTAGAGTTTTTGGTAAAATAGTAGGACAAGAGACAAGAAAGAGGACCTGATGTGAAGATTCGGATGCGAAATACGATTCAGTTTGATGAGCAGTTGGAAGTGATTGACCAGCTTTATGACGTGGAAGTGCATGAAAAAGGAGATTATAGCTACCTGCTTTTCTATAATGAGGAAAAGGAAAAAGTGGTTATTAAATTTCATGGTCAAGAACTGGTGATGAGCCGATTTTCCAATCCCAAGACCATTATGCGCTTTCTAAAGGATAGTGATAGTTTGGCCTATATTCCTACACCCATGGGCATGCAGGAGTTTATTATCCAAACCAGTCGTTATGAAGTTGATGGGCAAAAGATTCATTTAGACTATCAACTACAAAACCAAGAGGGATATCCCTTTGCCAGCTATCAATTGGAAATTACTTGGGGCTAGGTATGACTGGGGACGAGGTTATAGCAACGAAGCTGATAAAGTTTATGAAATCAAGCTTTTCTTGCACATTTTTAGTAGCTGAAACCTTTATTTTTTCAGATTAAGGTTATAACACTCATTCCATTACCTATTATTTATGAAAGCTAAATATAATATCCGTCTTCCCTTATACTCGTTCCAAATGAGTAAAGAGGATTTGAGGACTATCGATTGTGATTATTGTATATTCAAAATCTAAAAATTGATAAAAGGGACAGTGAATGTCCCTTTTCATTTCTATAGAATTCAGAGTTTTAGATAGGATAGATTGGTAAATAATGAAGAAAATATTTTGGGGAAATAGCCCCCAAAAAGGGGATTTGTCTTCCAAATAGTACTAACATTATCCATGTTGGTTTTTCTTCTTGTTTTCGTGAGTCTTTATAAAGTAATCTATCTCCTTTTGAGACCTAAGGATAACAACTTTATCTGGATAGGTTTCTTGAACCCACTTGTAGCGTTCTTTAGCGGATTTGCTCCGCCCATCCCAGAGAATCCATCTGATAAACTCCCAATTAAATTGTTCTTGACAACCAGCTGCCATACTTTCTCTGACCTTGCCTCGGTATGTGAGATACCGTTTAAAGGCTCGAAAGAGACAGGTCAATGGGGAAAAGTTGAGAAAGATGATTTGGTCAGCTTCCTGCATTCTTTCCTCATAGAAACACCAAGAATAATTTCCATCGATGACCCAAGCTTTATGATTGGTGAGAAAGTTATTCATCTCGGTCAACATCCATTCACGGTCACTGTCTTGCCAACCGGGTTGAAATTGGAGTGTGTCCATGTGAAGTTTTGGGATGGAGTAGCAGTGAGACAACTTTTCGGCTAGAGTTGACTTACCAGCACCAGAATATCCGATAATTGCGATTTTCATTTTCTACCTTTTCCTATTTAGAGACAAAAAAACAGCCTCTATGGACTGTTTCTTATTTAGCAAGTTTAGCTGAAAGACGAGCTTTGTCGCGACTTGCTTTGTTTTTGTGAATCAAACCTTTAGTTTCTGCTTTATCGATAGCTGAGCTAGCAGCACGGAAAAGTTCTTCAGATGGGTTTGCTTCGAAAGCTTTGATAGCAGTACGCATAGCTGATTTTTGAGCTGAGTTCTTTTCGTTTTGTTTAACGTTCAATTCAGCGCGTTTGATAGCTGATTTAATGTTTGCCAATGTTCTTACCTCCATATTTACTAACTATACCATTATATCTGAAAACTTACGTTTTGACAAGGGAAAATTATTTTTTTAAGTAAATTTCATCGATTTCATGGTTCTTTGTTTTATGAAGAATCACTTCTGCACGATTTCTAGTTGGTTCAATATAATTTTGTAGATTTGTGAGATTGATACTGGTCCAGACCTGATGGGCAAAGGACTCCACTTCCCCAATCGGCATTTGAGTAAAACGATAATAGTAACTATCAGGGTCGTTTTGGGCTAGGCTCAGCATCTTCAAGAAACGGTCCAGATACCAACTCTCGATGTCATCGACTGCAGCATCAACATAGATGGAAAAGTCAAAGAAGTCAGTAATGTAGAGACGCTCGTTTTGTGGATTTTGAAAGACATTTATTCCCTCAACAATGACAAAATCAGCAGCTTTGACGCTTTGCTTTTCCTCGGGTACGATGTCGTAGACTTCATGAGAATAGACAGGAATATCTACATCTTGTCCATTTTTGATGTGATCCAGGAAGTTGAGAAGAGCTTCCATATCATAGCTTTCAGGAAATCCCTTGCGATTTAAAATCCCTTGTTCAATCAAGGTCTGGTTGGGATAGAGAAAGCCGTCAGTTGTTACCAACTCAACCGTAGCATCTGTAAGTGTACGGGACAGAAGGATTTGAAGTAGGCGACTGGTTGTGGATTTTCCAACGGCAACACTCCCAGAAACACCAATGATAAAAGGCTGGGATTTGCTTTCACGTTGAAGGAAAATCCCTTTTGAAAAGGCCAAATCATCCTTGGTACGCTTGTAAATCTGGATGAGATGGGCTAGGGGGAGATAGACATCGGTAACATCCTGCAAGCTAATCTGGTCATTAAAACTCTTGATGGATTCTAATTCCTCTTCTGTCAAAGGAGGTGTTGTCTTTCGATGTAACGATTGCCAAGTCTGGCGGCTGATTTTTTCAAAATGTAAAAATTCGTTGGTCATTTGTTTTCCCCTAGATATTTTGTTTATCATACCATAAAAAGCTAAAAAAATAAAGCGGTTTCTTGATGATAGTAAACCAATATCGTATAATAGAAGTAGATAGGGTTGACCAATTTATTGATGAGGTAGGAGCTACTTTCTCCTGACTTATAAGCCAATAAAGGGGGCTTTGGGATTCACAATTTATAGGAGGTGTACTATGAAAATCTTAAAAAGTTATATACTGGAACTCTGTTTTATTTTAAGTTTTGCACTACCTTTTATAAAAGGGGCGAATGCGGATAATGGTAGACGCTTTGTGGAAATCTATTACGGTTTTACTTTTTTGATGGAACATGCTATTGTAACAGCTATCTTTATCTGTTCGCTCTTGATTGCTTGCCTACTAAAAAAACGGTGGACGAAATGGCTTGCTGCTGGAAGTTATGTCTTTTTAGTTCTATGGATTGCTACAGAGGGTTATTTATTCCGTATGTCATTAGAAGATTTAATCCGACTTTGGACAAGTTTGGAAATCCTGACAAAAACATATCAGTTGGGCTTTTATCTAAACATCCTGTTGGGAATTTTGTTGATAATAAAGTATTTGAAGGTTAAGCAATAGTCATAATAAATACGCCCGATTATAGATGATAAACTTTTTGTTATATCCTGACTATGATATTTCTAGTTCTAAATGGCTTATCATTCATCTATAAGTGTTGAAAGAGATTGAAGAAAATGTTTTACTTACTAGCTTTCTTCAGTCTTTTTCGTTTTATGATCAATTTGTAAACGATTTACAATTTAAGTTAAATTATGGTAAAATAGTTTCATGAGTAAAATGTATTATGCAGAAAATCCTGACGCTGCTCACGACATTCATGAGTTGAGAGTGGACTTGTTGGGAGAAAAAATGACCTTTTTGACGGATGCGGGTGTTTTTAGCAAGAAAATGGTTGATTTTGGAAGTCAACTCTTGCTCAAGTGTCTAGAGGTCGATGAAGGAGAAACTGTCCTTGATGTAGGCTGTGGTTACGGGCCTTTGGGCTTGTCTTTGGCTAAGGCTTATGGAGTTCAGGCGACCATGGTCGATATCAATAATCGTGCCTTGGATTTGGCGCGACAAAATGCTGAACGAAATAAAGTAGCAGCGACGATTTTCCAGTCCAACATCTATGAACAAGTTGAAGGATATTTTGACCATGTCATTTCCAATCCTCCTATCCGTGCGGGCAAGCAAGTGGTTCATGAGATCATTGAGAAAAGTAAAGATTTCTTGGAAACTGGTGGCGATTTAACAATTGTTATTCAGAAAAAACAAGGGGCCCCAAGCGCCAAGTCAAAGATGGAAGAAGTGTTTGGCAATTGTGAAATCGTCAAAAAAGATAAGGGATACTATATCCTTAGAAGTGTGAAAGAATGAGAGCAGTTGATTTAATCCAAAAAAAACGAGACGGGCAAGAACTAACTTCAAGTGAAATTGAGTGGCTGGTAGAAGGCTATGTGTCAGGAACTGTTCCTGATTATCAGATGTCTGCCTTTGCTATGGCTGTCTATTTCAAAGGAATGACGACTCGAGAAATCTCTGACCTAACTATGAAGATGGTCAAGACAGGGCAAGAGTTTGATTTATCAGCTATTGATGGGGTTAAGGTTGACAAGCATTCTACGGGTGGTGTTGGTGATAAGGTGACCTTGATTTTGGCTCCCCTTGTTGCTAGCTTCGGTGTGCCTGTGGCAAAAATGAGTGGTCGTGGTCTCGGCCATACTGGCGGTACAATCGATAAATTGGAGTCCATTAAGGGCTATCAAGTGGAACGAAGCCAAGAGGATTTTATTCGTCAGGTGCAGGATATTGGTGTATCTGTTATTGGGCAATCAGACCAGCTGGTCAAAGCAGACAAGCTTCTCTATGCCCTTCGTGACGTGACAGCAACTGTCGACACGATTCCTTTGATTGCAAGTTCGGTGATGAGCAAGAAAATTGCGGCAGGGGCGGATGCTATTTTGCTAGACGTGACTGTCGGTGAGGGTGCCTTCATGAAGACGGTTGATGAGGCGCGTGAATTGGCTCAAACCATGGTAGATTTAGGGAAAGCAGTAGGCCGTAAAACAGTTGCAGTCATTACGGATATGAGTCAGCCCTTGGGACGAGCGATTGGAAATCGTCTGGAGATCCTTGAAGCACTGGAGATTTTACAAGGTCAAGGACGTCAGGATATTACCCATTTTATATGCGAACTGGCTCAAATTATGCTTGGCCTGGCAAATGTAAACAAGACAGTCGAAGAAGTTCGCCAACATCTTGAAAATGGACAAGCGCTGGCTAAGTTTGAGGAAATGGTCAAAGCCCAAGGTGGAGACTTAGAAGACCTCTATCGTCCTGTCAATGTTGCCCATGTGGTGGAAATCCCTGCTCAGGAAACGGGTGTCATTTCAGCTCTTCCAGCCATGGAATTTGGACTTTATGCTATGAGATTGGGGGCGGGCCGTGCAGTCAAGTCTGATGCCTTGGACTATGAAACAGGAATTGTTTTTGAAAAGAAAGCAGGAGACTTTGTTCAAAAGGGAGAAATTGTTGCAAAAGTATACACAAATGGAAAAATTTCTTCTCAGCTAGTTACAGATTTTCAAAAATATGTTAAAATAAATGATAGTGTGCAAAGTTTACGAGAAATCATAGAAATAATCTCATAAACTGCAGGAGAATCCGAATATGAAATTAAATAAATATATCGATCATACACTTTTGAAACAAGATGCGACAGAAAATCAAATTGATTGTTTGTTGTCTGAAGCTAGAGAGTATGATTTTGCCAGTGTTTGCGTTAATCCGACCTGGGTTGAACATGCTAAAAAAGGGCTTAAAGGCACAGATGTCAAGGTCTGCACAGTAGTAGGTTTCCCCTTGGGAGCAACAACTTCAACTGTGAAAGCTTTTGAAACCAAGGAAGCTATCCAAAATGGTGCAGATGAGATTGATATGGTGATTAATGTTGGAGCTCTCAAATCAGGTAATCTTGATTTGGTTGAGTTAGATATTCGCGCAGTAGTGGAAGCAAGTGGTGACAAGTTAGTGAAAGTCATTATTGAAGCTTGCCTTCTGACAGACCAAGAAAAAGTTGTGGCTTGCCAATTGGCCCAAAAAGCGGGAGCTGACTTCGTTAAAACTTCAACTGGCTTTTCAACTGGTGGTGCTACGGTAGCAGATGTTAGATTAATGCGTGAAACAGTTGGACCAGAAATGGGTGTCAAGGCTGCCGGCGGAGCTCGTTCTTATGCAGATGCTCTTGCCTTTGTGGAAGCTGGGGCGACCCGTATTGGAACGTCAGCTGGGGTAGCCATTTTAAAAGGAGAACTGGTAGATGGCGACTACTGAGTTGATTGAACTAGCAATTGAAACAAGCAAGAAAGCCTATGTGCCCTATTCTCACTTTCCTATCGGAGCAGTTTTAGTAGCCAAAGACGGAAATGTTTACACGGGAGTGAATATCGAAAATGCTAGCTATCCTTTGACAAACTGTGGAGAGCGTACAGCCATTTTTAAAGCAGTTTCCGAAGGCCAAAGAGAATTTTCAGAATTGATTGTCTATGGACAGACTGAAAAACCAATCTCACCATGTGGTGCTTGTCGCCAAGTAATGGTCGAATTTTTTGAACAAGATCTAAAAGTGACCTTAGTCGCAAAAGATAAATCGACGGTCGAGATGACGGTCGGGGAGTTACTTCCATACTCTTTTACAGACTTAAACTAGTCTGAGTCGCTCTCTGAGTGGCACGGTCCTTGTGGCCAACCAATCCATACTTGCAACATCGTTGCACATCTTATTTAGGAGGTTCAGTAATGAACAAGAAACAATGGCTAGGCCTTGGTCTAGTTGCAGTGGCAGCAGTTGGACTTGCTGCATGTGGTAACCGCTCTTCTCGTAACGCAGCTTCATCTTCTGATGTGAAGACAAAAGCAGCAATCGTCACTGATACTGGTGGTGTTGATGACAAATCATTCAACCAATCAGCTTGGGAAGGTTTGCAAGACTGGGGTAAAGAACACAATCTTTCAAAAGATAAAGGTTTCACTTACTTCCAATCAACAAGTGAAGCTGACTACGCTAACAACTTGCAACAAGCTGCTGGAAGCTACAACCTAATCTTCGGTGTTGGTTTTGCCCTTCACAATGCAGTTAAAGATGCAGCAGAAGAGCACACTGATTTGAACTATGTTTTGATTGATGATGTGATTAAAGATAAAAAGAATGTTGCTAGTGTAACTTTCGCTGACAATGAATCTGCTTATCTCGCAGGTGTTGCAGCAGCTAAAACAACTAAGACAAAACAAGTTGGTTTTGTAGGTGGTATGGAGTCTGAAGTTATCTCTCGTTTTGAAGCTGGTTTCAAGGCAGGTGTTGCCTCGGTAGATTCATCTATAAAAGTACAAGTTGACTATGCTGGTTCATTTAATGATAATGCCAAAGGTAAAACAATTGCAGCGGCACAATATGCAGCTGGTGCAGACGTTGTTTACCAAGTAGCTGGTGGTACAGGTGCAGGTGTCTTTGCAGAAGCAAAATCACTCAATGAAAGCCGTTCTGAAAGTGAAAAAGTTTGGGTTATCGGTGTTGACCGTGACCAAGAAGTAGAAGGTAAATACACTTCTAAAGATGGTAAAGAATCAAACTTTGTTCTTGTATCTACTTTGAAACAAGTTGGCACAACTGTAAAAGATATTGCTAACAAAGCAGAAAAAGGTGAGTTCCCTGGCGGTCAAGTAATCGTTTACTCATTGAAAGATAAAGGTGTTGACTTGGCAGTAACAAACCTTTCAGAAGAAGGTAAAAAAGCTGTTGAAGATGCAAAAGCTAAAATCCTTGATGGAAGCGTAAAAGTTCCTGCAAAATAATGGATGGAAGTCATTTCTTAGGAAGCGGCCCTCGGCCGCTTTTTTAAGAGTTGAGACAAAATCATTTTGTCTCAGTAAAGCTTGCTACTAGACAAACTAGCAAGTTTTATTGAAATAAAATAAGACTCTGAAAGGAAGAGCACATGGCACACGAAAATGTCATTGAGATGCGTGATATTACCAAGGTGTTTGGTGAATTTGTTGCCAACGACAAAATCAACCTGCACCTACGAAAAGGTGAAATTCATGCACTTTTAGGAGAAAATGGGGCTGGAAAGTCCACGCTAATGAATATGTTAGCAGGGCTTCTTGAACCAACCAGTGGTGAAATTGTGGTCAACGGTCAAGTTGTCAATCTCGATTCACCATCTAAAGCAGCTAGCTTGGGAATCGGAATGGTCCACCAGCACTTTATGTTGGTAGAAGCCTTCACAGTGGCTGAAAACATCATTTTAGGTAGTGAATTGACTAAAAATGGTGTGCTAGATATCGCTGGAGCTAGCAAAGAAATCAAGGCTCTTTCTGAACGTTATGGCTTAGCTGTTGACCCTTCTGCCAAGGTAGCAGACATCTCAGTTGGAGCCCAACAACGTGTAGAAATTTTAAAAACCCTTTATCGGGGGGCTGATATCCTTATCTTTGACGAACCAACGGCTGTTTTGACTCCATCAGAAATTGATGAGTTGATGGCTATTTTGAAAAATCTTGTCAAAGAAGGAAAATCAATTATCTTGATCACCCACAAGTTGGACGAGATTCGAGCAGTTTCTGACCGCGTTACAGTTATCCGTCGTGGGAAATCAATTGAAACTGTCGAAATTGCAGGAGCTACCAATGCTGATTTGGCGGAAATGATGGTAGGACGTTCTGTTTCCTTTAAAACAGAGAAGCAAACCTCTCAACCAAAAGAAGTGATCTTGTCTATCAAAGATTTGGTGGTCAATGAAAACCGTGGTGTTCCAGCTGTTAAAAATCTGTCCTTGGATGTTCGTGCTGGAGAGATTGTTGGTATTGCGGGGATTGATGGGAATGGTCAGTCTGAACTGATTCAAGCCATTACAGGTCTTCGCAAGGTTGAATCTGGTAGCATTGAGCTAAAAGGAGATTCAATTGTAGGCTTACACCCACGGCAGATTACAGAACTAAGTGTTGGGCACGTTCCAGAAGACCGTCACCGTGATGGCTTGATTTTGGAAATGATGATTTCTGAAAATATTGCCCTTCAAACCTACTATAAAGAACCACATAGTAAAAATGGAATTTTGAACTATTCAAATATTACTTCTTATGCTAAAAAGCTAATGGAAGAATTTGATGTTCGTGCTGCCAGTGAATTTGTGCCTGCAGCTGCACTCTCAGGAGGAAATCAACAAAAAGCAATTATTGCTCGTGAAATTGATCGTGATCCTGATCTCCTTATCGTCAGCCAGCCAACTCGTGGTTTGGATGTCGGTGCCATTGAGTATATCCACAAGCGCTTGATTGAAGAGCGTGATAATGGCAAGGCTGTCCTTGTTGTCAGCTTTGAATTGGATGAGATTTTAAACGTCTCAGACCGTATTGCCGTTATCCACGATGGTAAGATTCAAGGTATTGTATCACCAGAAACAACCAATAAACAAGAACTTGGTGTCTTGATGGCTGGTGGAAACTTGGGAAAGGAGAAGAGTGATGTCTAAAAAATTACAACAAATTTCGGTTCCCTTGATTTCTGTCTTCCTAGGAATTTTACTTGGAGCCATTGTCATGTGGATCTTCGGTTATGATGCTATTTGGGGCTACGAAGAATTGTTCTATACAGCCTTTGGTAGTCTGCGTGGGATTGGTGAAATCTTCCGTGCTATGGGACCTCTAATCTTGATTGGTCTTGGTTTTGCTGTTGCCAGTCGTGCTGGTTTCTTTAACGTCGGACTTCCTGGTCAGGCTTTGGCAGGCTGGATTCTCAGTGGTTGGTTTGCCTTATCTCATCCAGATATGCCGCGTCCCTTGATGATTTTAGCGACTATCGTGATTGCCTTGATTGCTGGTGGGATTGTCGGCGCGATTCCGGGTATTCTTAGAGCCTATCTTGGGACATCAGAGGTTATCGTAACCATCATGATGAACTACATTGTCTTGTATGTAGGAAATGCCTTTATCCATGCCTTTCCTAAAGACTTCATGCAAAGTACAGATTCTACGATTCGTGTTGGGGCTAATGCAACCTACCAGACACCTTGGTTGTCTGAGTTGACTGGTAATTCGCGGATGAATATTGGTATTTTCTTTGCCATCATTGCCGTTGCAGTTATTTGGTTCATGCTCAAGAAAACGACTCTTGGTTTTGAAATCCGTGCGGTTGGTCTTAATTCACATGCTTCAGAATATGCTGGTATTTCTGCAAAACGAACGATTATCCTCTCAATGATTATTTCAGGTGCCTTGGCTGGTCTTGGTGGAGCTGTTGAAGGTCTGGGAACCTTCCAGAACGTTTATGTTCAGGGGGCGTCATTAGCTGTCGGATTTAACGGAATGGCGGTTAGTCTGCTTGCGGCCAACTCACCAATTGGTATTCTATTTGCAGCCTTCCTGTTTGGTGTTCTCCAAGTTGGAGCCCCTGGTATGAATGCGGCACAGGTACCATCTGAGCTTGTCAGCATTGTAACAGCGTCTATTATCTTCTTTGTCAGTGTTCATTACCTTATCGAACGCTTTGTCAAACCGAAAAAACAAGTTAAAGGAGGTAAGTAAAGATGTCTATTACAACCTTGCTCACCCTCTTGGTGTCTTCTATGCTGATTTACTCAGCACCTCTCATCTTTACAAGTATCGGTGGTGTTTTCTCTGAACGTGGTGGTGTCGTAAACGTCGGACTTGAAGGAATTATGGTTATGGGTGCTTTTTCTGGAGTTGTCTTTAACCTTGAATTTGCAGAACAATTTGGAGCAGCAACTCCTTGGTTATCCTTGCTTGTGGCAGGATTGGTAGGGGGGCTTTTCTCCATCATCCACGCAGCAGCGACGGTTCATTTCCGTGCAGACCATGTTGTCAGCGGTACGGTATTGAACTTGATGGCGCCAGCCTTGGCTGTTTTCTTGGTAAAAGTTCTTTATAATAAAGGACAAACAGATAACTTAAGTCAGACTTTTGGACGCTTTGATTTCCCAGTCTTGGCAAATATCCCAGTGATTGGTGATATCTTCTTCAAGTCAACTAGTCTGCTTGGTTATATCGCGATTGCCTTCTCATTCCTTGCTTGGTTTATCCTCTTCAAGACCCGCTTTGGTCTTCGTCTCCGCTCTGTAGGTGAACATCCTCAAGCAGCGGATACATTGGGAATCAACGTCTACAAGATGAGATATCTAGGGGTTATCATTTCAGGTTTCTTAGGTGGAATTGGTGGAGCGATTTATGCTCAATCGATTTCGGTTAACTTCTCAGTGACAACTATTGTTGGACCTGGATTTATCGCTCTTGCTGCGATGATTTTCGGGAAATGGAATCCAATCGGAGCCATGTTATCTAGTCTCTTCTTTGGACTTTCACAAAGTTTGGCAGTTATCGGTTCCCAATTGCCATTCCTACAAGGAGTGCCTGCGGTTTACCTTCAAATCGCACCTTATGTTTTGACAATTCTTGTCTTGGCAGCCTTCTTTGGGAAGGCAGTTGCACCAAAAGCAGATGGTATCAACTATATCAAATCAAAATAAGCATACAAAAAACGTCAGTTCTGTTCAAACTGGCGTTTATTTTTTAGAATTTTGATGGGTTAAGTTTAATCCCCAAGGAACAAGATTTTCAGTCTTATTCTGGATACGTGTGATATTATCCTTATGGCGAATGATAATCAAACTAGCAAGTGCTAGGATAATAGCGATGAAGAGAGGGTCATAGTGACTCAGGATAAAACCAAAAAGTGGAAAGAGTAAAACCCCGATAACAGCCGCGATAGATGCTGTGACACTGGAAAGTGAAATCATACTGCCTAGATAGAGGGTTCCAAAGAAAACAACCGCAAGGTAGAGACAGAAGATAGGCGCAAATCCGAAAATCACTCCAGCACTGGTTGCGACAGCCTTACCACCTTTAAATCCTGCAAAGATAGGAAAGGTATGTCCAATAACAGCCAAAAGTCCAAAGATGAGAGGTGAAACACCTTGAAGATGAAACATAATCGGAAGTAGCGTTGCTAGAGTCCCTTTGAAAAAGTCAATCACAAAGGTTGCCATCCCTGCTTTCTTTCCTAAGATGCGGAAGGTATTGGTTGTCCCTGTGTTACCAGAACCATGCTCGCGCAGATTGATTTGAAAGAATACTTGTCCAATCCAGAGACCAGACGGAATCGAACCCAGCAGATAGGCTAGGATTAATAAAACTATTGTAATCATACTCCTATTATATCATGAATTGGGAAAGAAAGGCAGAGAATCTCTTCTGAAATTGTCACACCGGAGAAAGAAAAATTTTGCAAAATCCTTGGAAAACTTGTAGAATAGTAAAGATGAACGAATAGGAGGTTCCTTGTGTCAAAAAAGGAAATCAATATTAACAATTATAATGATGATGCCATTCAGGTGCTAGAAGGGTTGGATGCGGTCCGAAAACGTCCAGGGATGTATATCGGATCGACCGATGGTGCTGGTCTCCACCACCTAGTCTGGGAAATCGTCGATAATGCTGTCGATGAGGCCTTGTCTGGGTTTGGTGATCGTATCGATGTAACTATCAATAAAGACGGTAGTCTAACGGTTCAAGACCACGGTCGTGGGATGCCGACGGGTATGCACGCTATGGGAATTCCAACTGTTGAGGTTATCTTTACCATTCTTCACGCCGGAGGGAAATTCGGTCAAGGTGGCTACAAGACATCTGGTGGTCTCCACGGGGTGGGTTCTTCCGTTGTTAATGCCCTTTCTAGCTGGCTAGAAGTTGAAATCACTCGTGATGGTGCAATCTACAAGCAACGTTTTGAAAATGGTGGAAAACCTGTCACGACTTTGAAGAAAATCGGTACAGCACCCAAGTCTAAGACAGGTACAAAGGTTACGTTTATGCCTGATGCGACGATCTTCTCTACGATCGATTTCAAATACAATACTATCTCAGAGCGTCTTAATGAATCAGCCTTTCTCTTAAAAAATGTAACCTTGTCCCTTACGGACAGGCGTACAGATGAAGCGATTGAATTCCACTATGAGAACGGGGTGCAGGACTTTGTTTCTTACCTCAACGAAGACAAGGAAACCTTGACACCAGTTCTTTACTTTGAAGGTGAAGAAAATGGTTTCCAAGTGGAAGTAGCCCTCCAGTATAATGATGGATTTTCAGATAACATTCTATCCTTTGTCAATAACGTTCGTACCAAGGATGGTGGAACGCATGAAACGGGACTTAAGTCTGCCATTACCAAGGTTATGAACGACTACGCGCGTAAGACAGGTCTTCTCAAGGAAAAAGATAAAAACCTTGAAGGGTCAGACTATCGTGAGGGGCTAGCGGCCGTTCTTTCTATCTTGGTTCCGGAAGAACACCTCCAGTTTGAGGGACAGACCAAGGACAAACTAGGAAGTCCACTAGCTCGCCCGGTTGTGGATGGAATTGTGGCGGATAAGTTGACCTTCTTCCTCATGGAAAATGGGGAGCTTGCTTCTAACCTCATCCGTAAGGCTATCAAGGCTCGTGATGCTCGTGAAGCGGCACGTAAGGCGCGTGATGAGAGCCGAAATGGGAAGAAAAATAAAAAAGACAAGGGCTTATTATCTGGGAAATTGACCCCAGCCCAGTCCAAGAATCCAGCTAAGAATGAACTCTATCTAGTCGAGGGGGACTCTGCCGGAGGTTCTGCCAAACAAGGTCGTGACCGCAAGTTTCAGGCTATCTTGCCTCTTCGTGGTAAGGTTATCAATACAGCCAAGGCCAAGATGGCGGATATCCTCAAAAATGAAGAGATCAATACCATGATTTATACCATTGGTGCGGGTGTTGGCGCAGATTTTTCTATTGAGGATGCCAACTATGACAAGATCATTATCATGACCGATGCGGATACTGACGGTGCCCATATCCAGACTCTTCTTTTAACATTCTTTTATCGCTACATGCGTCCGCTAGTTGAGGCAGGACATGTTTATATCGCCCTTCCACCTCTTTACAAGATGTCCAAAGGTAAAGGTAAGAAAGAAGAAGTGGCTTACGCTTGGACGGATGGAGAACTAGAAGAACTCCGCAAGCAGTTCGGCAAAGGCGCAACACTCCAACGATATAAAGGTCTTGGTGAGATGAACGCGGACCAACTCTGGGAAACAACCATGAATCCAGAAACGCGTACCCTCATACGTGTCACCATCGAAGACCTAGCACGCGCCGAACGCCGCGTCAATGTCCTCATGGGTGATAAGGTCGAACCACGTCGTAAGTGGATCGAAGACAATGTCAAGTTTACGCTGGAAGAAGCGACAGTATTTTAAAAAATCCAAAAAGGAGAACAAAAATGTCAAATAATCTGTCTGAAGATCAAGTAAAAGAAGCTCTTGAAAGTGGATATGGGCAATCTGAAGCTTTATTAAATGATAAAGATGAATTAGATAATTTTTTGCAACGTTTAGAACTAAAAATTAAAGAGATACCTTTTGTTGGAGAAAAATTTACAGTAATCCCTGTTATGATATCTTTGGTAAAAAATTATGTAGAGGGTAAATATACTACAGTACCTTATGGAACTATTCTGGCTGTTTTAAGTTCATTAATTTATTTTGTTTCTCCAATTGATATATTCCCAGATTTCATACCGTTTGCTGGTTATTTGGATGATATGGCTGTAATGGGATTGTGTATGAAAATGGTAAATACTGATATCGAAGCTTATAATGAATGGCGTCGTTCACAAGGAATAGTTTAAGATAGCAGTTTATTTACTACAATATAATCGTTCTATATTAGAGTAAAGGTAAATAAGGTACTGACATGAGAACAGAATCCGAAATGTTGAATCTAATTTTACAAATCGCAAAAAATCTCCAAGTTGAGGCTGTCGCTATGTCTGGTTCACGGACTTGCCCAAATGTCCCAAAAGATGAATTTCAAGACTACGATGTGGTCTATATTGTGAATGATTTGGATAATCTGACGAGTGACCTTTCTTGGTTGAATCAGTTTGGGAAACGCATTATCGAGCAAGAAGTTAGTCTGGGTAATCGTCGTATCTATCTCATGCTCTTTGAAGATGGTAACCGCATTGATTTGACTCTTTGCCCTAAAGAACACATTCAAGAGTGGGTGGATAGCGAGGTAGGCTTCACTGTTTTAGAAGATGAGAAGGGTTTGTTTGAGTCATATTCTCCCAGTCCAAAGCGTTTCTGGATACATCCAGCTACTGAGACAGATTTTAAAAATTCCTGCAATGAATTTTGGTGGGTGTCAGCATATGTGGTCAAAGGAATCTGTCGCCATCAAGTCATCTACGCGACGGATCATCTCTATGGTATTTGTCAGCAAGAGTTGTTAAAAGTCTTAGCTTGGCAGGTCACAAGTGATAGGGGGAAAGTCGATATCGGTAAGAACTATAAGTATCTCTTTAACTACTTGCCTGTTGAGAAAGAGAAGGAGTTCTCTGCTCTCATTGATTTTTCAAGTGTAGAGAAACTTACTCAGTCTTTGTTTGCTACGATGCAACTTTTCCACAGAGAAGCTCAAATCCTTGCTCAAAAGATGGGATTTGACTACGATAAAGAAGTAGCTGATAAGATGATTGATTATGCTGAGGAGAGACTCGAAACAAATGAAACATTTACAAAATAATAAGATAACAAAATTTTTACTGATTAGTTTTCTCATTTCTTGGGGATTTGGTTGGGGATTGCTCGCTTTTCTGACGCAAATGAGCCTCTTAAGTCTAACAAATCCACTAGGAGTTTTTCTCCATTTACTAGGAGGTTTCGGCCCAACCATTGCAGCCATTTCTTGTTTACCTCAAAAATCCATTAAAAGCATAGTCTCTTTTATCTTAGGGGACTCAAAGAAATATATTTTATTATTTCTTTTACTAATTTTTGTGCAGACAGGTGTCATTGCTTTCTCATCTAAGGAGCTTAATCCGGCTTTTCCACTAGGAAATTTGTTTGTTGTTTTTTTGAGTGCAGTCTGTGTTTATGGTGGCGAAGAAGAATTGGGATGGCGAGGCATCTTGCAACCAACTTTGGAAACTAGATTCTCCTTTTGGATTTCCGGTTTGATAACAGGTTGTATTTGGGCAATATGGCACGTACCTTTATGGTTTGTGATTGGAAGTTCCCAAAGTAGGATGCCTTTTATATTATTCAGTCTATTTGCAATTTATCTCAGTATTCTTCTAGCAGCTGTTTTCAAAAAGACTAAGTCGGTCCTTTATTGCGCCATTTTTCACGGCCTAATTAATACCCTACTTAGCTTATTTGTTATTAAAATTAATCTTTTATTCATTCTTGGATTAGTAGGATTGCTCTTCTTTTCTCACTACCTACAAAGAAACAGTTAAATTTATAAATTATAGATTTACTTTACAATAAAACACTAAAAGAGAATTATTATGTCTAACATTCAAAATATGTCCCTGGAGGACATCATGGGAGAGCGCTTTGGTCGCTACTCCAAGTACATTATTCAAGACCGGGCTTTGCCAGATATTCGTGATGGATTGAAGCCGGTTCAGCGCCGCATTCTTTATTCGATGAATAAGGATGGCAATACCTTTGACAAGAGCTACCGCAAGTCGGCCAAGTCTGTCGGGAATATCATGGGGAATTTTCACCCACACGGTGACAGTTCTATCTATGATGCCATGGTTCGTATGTCACAGGACTGGAAAAATCGTGAGATTCTAGTTGAAATGCACGGTAATAACGGTTCTATGGACGGTGATCCGCCTGCGGCTATGCGTTATACTGAGGCGCGTTTGTCTGAGATTGCAGGCTACCTTCTTCAAGATATCGAGAAAAAGACCGTTCCTTTTGCTTGGAACTTTGATGACACCGAAAAAGAGCCGACTGTTCTGCCAGCAGCCTTTCCAAATCTCTTGGTAAATGGATCGACTGGTATTTCGGCTGGATATGCCACAGACATTCCTCCCCATAATTTGGCTGAGGTCATTGATGCGGCGGTTTACATGATTGACCATCCAACGGCCAAAGTTGAAAAACTCATGGAATTCTTGCCTGGGCCAGATTTCCCTACAGGAGCTATCATCCAAGGCCGTGATGAAATCAAGAAGGCCTATGAAACTGGAAAAGGGCGCGTGGTTGTTCGTTCCAAGACTGAGATTGAAAAGCTAAAAGGTGGTAAGGAACAAATCGTTATCACTGAGATTCCTTATGAAATCAACAAGGCCAATCTGGTCAAGAAAATCGATGATGTTCGTGTCAATAACAAGGTGGCGGGTATTGCTGAGGTTCGTGATGAGTCTGACCGTGATGGTCTACGTATTGCTATTGAGCTAAAAAAAGATGCCAATACGGAGCTTGTTCTTAATTATCTTTTCAAATACACAGACCTGCAAATCAACTACAACTTTAACATGGTGGCAATTGACAATTTCACGCCTCGTCAGGTTGGGATCGTTCCAATCTTGTCTAGCTATATTGCCCACCGTCGTGAAGTTATCTTGGCGCGTTCTCGCTTTGATAAGGAAAAGGCTGAGAAACGTCTCCATATCGTCGAAGGTTTGATTCGAGTGATTTCGATTTTGGATGAAGTCATTGCTCTTATCCGTGCTTCTGAGAATAAGGCGGACGCTAAGGAAAACCTCAAGGTCAGCTATGATTTTACAGAGGATCAGGCTGAGGCTATCGTCACTTTGCAACTCTATCGTTTGACCAATACAGACGTGGTTGTTTTGCAGGAGGAAGAAGCAGAACTTCGTGAAAAGATTGCCATGCTTGCGGCGATTATCGGTGATGAACGGACTATGTACAACCTTATGAAGAAAGAACTTCGTGAGGTCAAGAAGAAATTTGCGACACCACGTTTGAGCACTTTAGAAGACACTGCGAAAGTAATCGAAATTGATACAGCTAGTCTTATCGCCGAGGAAGATACCTACGTCAGCGTGACCAAGGCAGGTTACATCAAGCGTACCAGTCCACGTTCTTTTGCGGCTTCCACTCTGGAGGAAATTGGCAAACGTGATGATGACCGTCTGATCTTTGTGCAAGCTTCCAAGACAACCCAGCACCTCTTGATGTTCACAAGTCTTGGAAATGTCATCTACAGACCAATCCATGAATTGGCAGACATTCGCTGGAAGGACATCGGAGAGCATCTGAGCCAGACTATCACAAACTTTGAAACGAATGAAGAAATCCTTTATGTTGAAGTCGTGGATCAGTTCGATGATGCGACAACTTATTTTGCGGCGACTCGTATCGGTCAAATCAAGCGTGTAGAACGAAAAGAATTCACCCCATGGCGAACCTACAAGTCTAAGTCTGTCAAGTATGCTAAGCTCAAAGACGATACAGACCAGATTGTAGCAGTAGCGCCGATTAAACTGGATGATGTTCTTTTGATTAGTCAAAACGGTTACGCCCTTCGTTTCAACATCGAAGAGGTTCCGGTTGTTGGTGCCAAGGCGGCAGGGGTCAAGGCTATGAACCTTAAAGCAGATGATGTCCTCAAATCCGCCTTTATCTGTAACACCTCATCCTTCTACCTCTTGACCCAACGTGGAAGTTTGAAACGTGTTTCTATTGACGAAATTCCGGCAACCAGCCGTGCCAAACGTGGCTTACAAGTCTTGCGTGAGTTAAAAAATAAACCGCATCGTGTCTTCTTAGCAGGAGCAGTTGCAGAACAAGGCTTTATTGGTGATTTCTTCAGTACAGATATGGAAGAGAACGACCAAACTCTGCTTGTTCAATCCAACAAAGGAACAATCTATGAAAGCCGATTGCAAGACTTAAACCTGTCAGAACGCACTAGCAACGGAAGCTTCATTTCTGATACTATTTCTGATGAAGAAGTTTTTGACGCTTATCTTAAAGAAGTATTTACTGAAGCTAAATAAGTGAAATGAAGAATCAGTTCTCAGAGCTGATTCTTTTTATTGAAGAAATTTTCTGAAAATTACAAAATATACTTGCTATTTTAGAAAAATAGTGTAGAATATAAGAAATAGGTTTTTAGAATAAGGAGTGGAATATGACAGTAACGATTGATTGGGAAAACCTTGGTTTTTCCTATATGAAATTACCTTATCGCTATATTGCTCATTTTAAAAATGGACAATGGGATCAAGGAGAGCTTACAGAAGATGCAACCTTGCATATTTCAGAGTCTTCTCCAAGTCTCCACTATGGACAACAAGCATTTGAAGGTTTGAAAGCTTATCGCACTAAGGATGGCAGCGTTCAACTGTTCCGTCCTGATGAAAATGCTAAACGTCTGCAACGTACTTGTGATCGTCTCTTGATGCCACAAGTTCCGACAGAAATGTTTGTAGAAGCTTGTAAGGCAGTTGTCCGCGCGAATGAAGAATACGTACCTCCATATGGAACAGGTGGAACCTTATATCTTCGTCCTCTTTTGATTGGTGTCGGAGATATTATTGGGGTTAAACCAGCAGAAGAGTATATTTTTACCATCTTTGCCATGCCAGTTGGTAATTACTTTAAAGGCGGTTTGGTCCCAACCAATTTCTTGATTCAGGATGAATACGACCGTGCCGCTCCAAATGGTACAGGTGCGGCTAAGGTTGGTGGAAACTATGCTGCCAGTCTCTTGCCAGGAAAATTGGCCAAGTCACGTCATTTCTCAGATGTTATTTACCTAGACCCATCGACACATACAAAGATTGAAGAAGTCGGTTCAGCTAACTTCTTTGGAATTACAGCTGATAATGAATTTGTAACACCATTGAGTCCATCTATCTTGCCATCTATTACTAAGTATTCTTTGCTTTATTTGGCAGAACATCGCTTGGGCTTAACTCCTATTGAGGGGGATGTCCCGATTGATAATCTTGACCGTTTTGTAGAGGCAGGTGCCTGTGGTACAGCAGCAGTGATTTCTCCAATTGGTGGAATTCAGCACGGTGATGATTTCCATGTTTTCTATAGTGAAACAGAAGTAGGTCCTGTGACTCGTAAACTCTATGATGAATTGACAGGGATTCAGTTTGGCGATATTGAAGCGCCAGAAGGTTGGATTGTAAAAGTAGATTAAAATAAACTAAAGGAGATTTTTTATGAAATCGAAAAAGTGGCTCTTAACAGCAGGAGTGGTCCTGAGCACAACAGCGCTATTAGCGGCTTGTGGAAAAGCTGATAAAGAAGCAGATGCACCGACAACATTTTCATATGTCTATGCAGTAGATCCGGCATCTTTGGATTATAGTGTAGCGACTCGTACATCTACAACAGATGTCATCGGGAACGTGGTTGATGGATTGATGGAAAATGACCAATACGGAAATGTTATTCCTTCCTTGGCTGAAGATTGGTCTGTCTCAAAAGATGGTTTGACTTATACATATAAACTTCGTAAAGGAGTTAAATGGTACACATCAGAAGGTGAAGAATATGCAGAAGTAACAGCCCATGACTTTGTAACAGGACTAAAACACGTAGCTGACGGTAAGTCAGACGGTGTCTCTCTCATCCAAAATTCAATCAAGGGCTTGGATGCCTACATGACTGGTGAGACCAATGATTTCTCTACAGTTGGTGTCAAGGCCTTGGACGATTACACAGTTGAATATACCCTAAACAAACCAGAAAGTTTCTGGAACTCTAAAGTCACCACAGCAACGATGTTGCCTGTAAATGAAGAGTTTTTGAAGGCATCAGGTAAAGATTATGGAGCAGTTACTCCAGCAGGAATTCTCTACAATGGACCTTATATCTTGAAGACCTTGACTTCTAAATCGTTGATCGAATATGAGAAAAATCCAAATTACTGGGATAAAGAAAAGGTAAAAATCGAGAAGATTAAATTGACTTACTACGATGGTTCTGATCAGGAATCGTTGATTCGTAGCTTCTCTTCAGGTGCCTATACGACAGCCCGTCTCTTCCCAAGTAGCTCAAACTTTGCTTATACTTTGGAACAATACGGAGATAAAATCACTTATAGCCCACAGGATTCAAGTAGTTATTACTTCACCTTTAACGTAAATCGTCAGTCATATAATAAAACTGCGAAAACAAGTGAAGAGCAAAAGACTTCTACAAAAGAAGCTATGCTTAATAAGGACTTCCGTCAGGCTATCAACTTTGCCTTCAACCGCCATTCTTATGCTGCCCAGCTAAATGGTGAAGACGGTGCGGACAAGATTATTCGTAACAGTCTCGTTCCAGATAACTTTGTACAAGCAGGTGGTAAAAACTTTGGTCAAATCGCTCAAGCAGAGTTGGTGAACTATGGTGACCAGTGGAAAGGTGTTGAGCTAGTTGACGGTAAGGATTCTATCTACAACCCTGACAAGGCTAAAGCTGCATTCGAAAAAGCTAAGAAAGACTTGGAATCTAAAGGGGTAACATTCCCAATTCACTTGGATGTCCCAGTTGAACAAACAGATACCATCGCTGTTCAACAAAGCAACTCTTTCAAACAGTCTATCGAATCAACTCTTGGTGCTGAAAATGTTGTCATCGACGTTCTTCAAATGACAGATAATGAAAAGGAAACAATCACTTCTCAAGCGCGTGTTCCTTCTCAAAAAGATTATGATTTGAACAGTACAGGATGGGCTCCAAGCTATCAAGACCCAGCATCTTACTTGAATATCATGGATCCTAAATCAGGTTCTGCTATGAAACACCTTGGTATTACTAAAGGGAAAGATAAGGATGTTGTAGCGAAACTTGGTTTGGACCAGTATAAGAAATTATTGGATGATGCCGATTCAGAAACTACGAATCTTGAAGAACGCTATGAAAAATATGCCAAGGCTCAAGCTTGGTTGACAGATAGTTCATTATTGATGCCTACAGCCTCATCTGGTGGTTCTCCAGTTGTAAGTAATGTCGTGCCATTCTCAAAACCATACTCACAAGTTGGTATTAAAGGTGACCCATATATCTTTAAAGGAATGAAATTGCAAAAAGATATTGTTACAACAAAAGAATATGAAGAAGCACTGAAAAAATGGCAAAAAGAAAAATTGGAATCAAATGGTAAGTACCAAAAAGAACTAGAAAAGCATATTAAATAAAGCGGAAAACTCTATATCAGACAAGCCTGATGTAGAGTTTTTTCTTGCTAGTTTTTGGATTTTCTTGTAAAATAGAAAAAGTGAAGAGAGGTATGAAATGAGTAAGAAAGATAAAAAAATTGAAATTCAAGTAGCAGATGCCAAGGTTAATGTAGGAAAAGACAGTTTTGAAGGTTATACGTTGACCATTGGTAAAAAAGTTATCGGAGAAATTGCCGAATTAGATGGACAATTTGCCATCATAAAGAATGGGAATGTCGATAGTTTTTATAAAAAATTGGAAAAAGCTGTGGAAATTTTGATTGAAAATTATAATTTAGCAAAATAAGTCTTGTTTTTTTGAAATTTTCATGATATAATAGTCCATGTTGATTGTAGGAGAGATAGCGAAGAGGCTAAACGCGGCGGACTGTAAATCCGCTCCTTCGGGTTCGGGGGTTCGAATCCCTCTCTCTCCATTTCATTAATGGGGTATAGCCAAGCGGTAAGGCAAGGGACTTTGACTCCCTCATGCGTTGGTTCGAATCCAGCTACCCCAGTTCTTAGGTAATAATCAAGATAAAAAGCAAAATATCTTAGGGTATTTTATTTTTATAATTGAAAGACGTGAACGATATGAACATGTCCTTGCGGGTGCTTAGGAAAAAAATTATAAGTATGTCAAGTTTAAGAAAAACTTGATTGTTGGAGGATTTTTTAGATGAACGAATTTGAAGATTTGCTAAATAGCGTTAGCCAAGTTGAGACTGGTGATGTTGTTAGTGCTGAAGTATTGACAGTTGATGCGACTCAAGCTAACGTTGCAATCTCTGGAACTGGTGTTGAAGGTGTCTTGACTCTTCGCGAATTGACAAACGATCGCGATGCAGATATCAATGACTTTGTTAAAGTAGGAGAAGTATTGGATGTTCTTGTACTTCGTCAAGTAGTTGGTAAAGATACTGATACAGTTACATACCTTGTATCTAAAAAACGCCTTGAAGCTCGCAAAGCATGGGACAAACTTGTTGGTCGCGAAGAAGAAGTTGTTACTGTTAAAGGCACTCGTGCCGTTAAAGGTGGACTTTCAGTAGAATTTGAAGGTGTTCGTGGATTTATCCCAGCTTCAATGTTGGATACTCGTTTCGTACGTAATACTGAGCGTTTTGTAGGTCAAGAATTTGATGCTAAAATCAAAGAAGTTGACGCTAAAGAAAACCGCTTCATCCTTTCACGTCGTGAAGTTGTTGAAGCAGCTACAGCAGCAGCTCGCGCTGAAGTATTCGGTAAATTGGCTGTTGGTGATGTAGTAACTGGTAAAGTTGCACGTATCACAAGCTTCGGTGCTTTCATCGACCTTGGTGGTGTTGACGGATTGGTTCACTTGACTGAATTGTCACACGAACGTAACGTATCACCAAAATCAGTTGTAACTGTTGGTGAAGAAATTGAAGTGAAAATCCTTGATCTTAACGAAGAAGAAGGACGTGTCTCACTTTCACTTAAAGCAACAACACCTGGACCATGGGATGGCGTTGAGCAAAAATTGGCTAAAGGTGATGTAGTAGAAGGAACAGTTAAACGTTTGACTGACTTCGGTGCATTTGTTGAAGTATTGCCAGGTATCGATGGACTTGTTCACGTATCACAAATTTCACACAAACGTATTGAAAATCCAAAAGAAGCTCTTAAAGTTGGTCAAGAAGTTAAAGTTAAAGTTCTTGAAGTTAACGCAGATGCAGAGCGCGTATCACTTTCTATCAAAGCTCTTGAAGAGCGTCCAGCTCAAGAAGAAGGACAAAAAGAAGAAAAACGTGCTGCTCGTCCACGTCGTCCAAAACGTCAAGAAAAACGTGATTTCGAACTTCCAGAAACACAAACAGGATTCTCAATGGCTGACTTGTTCGGTGATATCGAACTTTAATCAAATTGAAAATTCACAAAATCCTTTGTTTACTAAACAAGGGATTTTTCTTTTGTCTGTAAGCCTTTTTTGATATAATAGTCCTATGTTAGAATCAGAAAAACAATCACGTTATCAAATGTTAAATGAAGAGCTCTCTTTTTTATTGGATGGTGAAACCAATGTTTTGGCTAATCTTTCCAATGCCAGCGCTCTTCTAAAATCACGCTTTCCTAATACCGTATTCTCAGGCTTTTATCTGTTTGATGGAAAGGAATTGGTTTTAGGTCCCTTCCAAGGTGGTGTTTCCTGCATCCGTATTGCACTTAGAAAAGGTGTTTGTGGGGAGGCAGCTCATTTTCAGGAAACGGTTCTAGTTGGTGATGTAAGGACTTATCCCAACTATATTTCTTGTGATGGTCGAGCTAAAAGTGAAATTGTTGTTCCGATGGTTAAGAATGGTCAATTGCTCGGGGTTCTGGATCTGGATTCTTCAGAGTTTGATGATTATGATGCTATGGATCGAGATTATTTGGAACAATTTGTCGCTATTTTGCTTGAAAAGACAGAATGGGACTTTACAATGTTTGGGGAGAAAGCCTAATGTATCAAGCACTTTATCGAAAATATAGAAGTCAAAACTTCTCCCAGTTGGTTGGTCAAGAAGTTGTGGCTAAGACTCTTAAACAAGCAGTGGAGCAAGAGAAAATAAGTCACGCTTATCTTTTTTCTGGTCCTCGTGGAACGGGAAAAACCAGTGTGGCTAAGATTTTTGCTAAAGCTATGAACTGTCCAAATCAAGTGGGTGGTGAACCTTGTAATAATTGCTATATTTGTCAAGCGGTGACGGATGGTAGTTTAGAAGATGTCATTGAAATGGATGCAGCCTCTAATAACGGGGTGGATGAAATCCGTGAAATTCGTGATAAATCTACCTATGCGCCTAGCCTTGCTCGTTATAAGGTCTATATCATAGATGAGGTTCACATGCTGTCTACAGGAGCTTTTAATGCCCTCCTAAAGACGTTAGAAGAGCCAACACAGAATGTGGTCTTTATTTTGGCTACTACTGAATTGCACAAGATTCCTGCCACTATTCTATCCCGTGTGCAACGTTTTGAATTTAAATCGATTAAGACACAGGATATTAAGGAACATATCCGCTATATCTTAGAAAAAGAAAATATCAGTTCTGAACCAGAGGCTGTGGAAATCATTGCCAGACGGGCTGAAGGTGGGATGCGAGATGCCTTGTCTATTTTGGATCAAGCCCTGAGTTTGACACAGGGAAACGAGTTGACGACTGCCATCTCTGAAGAAATTACTGGCACAATTAGTCTATCAGCCTTGGATGATTATGTGGCTGCCTTGTCTCAACAGGATGTTCCAAAGGCCCTAGCATGCTTGAATCTTCTCTTTGACAATGGTAAGAGCATGACTCGTTTTGTGACCGATCTTTTGCACTATTTAAGAGACTTGTTAATTGTTCAAACAGGTGGAGAAAATACTCATCATAGTCCAGTCTTTGTAGAAAATTTGGCACTTCCTCAAGAAAATCTGTTTGAAATGATTCGCTTGGCGACAGTCAGTTTAGCAGATATTAAGTCTAGTTTGCAGCCCAAGATTTATGCTGAGATGATGACTATCCGTTTGGCAGAGATTAAGCCTGAAGCAGCTCTTTCTGGGGCAGTTGAAAGTGAAATTTCTGCACTGAGACAGGAAGTTGCCCGTCTCAAACATGAACTGGCAAATGTAGGAACGGTATCTAAGCCAACAAATCCAGCTTCTAGTCGTCCAACAGCAGGCAAAACAGTCTATCGTGTGGATCGCAATAAAGTTCAATCTATCTTACAAGAGGCTGTCGAAAATCCTGATTTAGCACGTCAAAATCTGATTCGCTTGCAGAATGCTTGGGGAGAGGTGATTGAAAGTCTAGGAGGCCCTGATAAGGCTTTGCTAGTTGGTTCTCAACCAGTTGCGGCCAATGAACACCATGCTATTCTTGCTTTTGAGTCTAACTTCAATGCTGGTCAAACCATGAAACGGGACAATCTCAACACTATGTTTGGCAACATCCTCAGTCAGGCAGCAGGTTTTTCACCTGAGATTTTAGCCATTTCCATGGAGGAATGGAAAGAAGTTCGCGCAGCCTTTTCAGCCAAAGCCAAATCTTCTCAAACTGAAAAAGAAGCAGAAGAAAGTCTGATTCCAGAAGGATTTGAATTTTTGGCTAATAAAGTGAAGGTAGAGGAAGACTAAAGAAAGATTTCATGATACAATAAGTTTATGAATAGACAACAATTTATTATCATCGCGCTGTTTACAGCTGCTGAGACCTATTTTTTCAATGAAGCCTGGATGACTGGTCGCTATATTATGGCAGCCTTTTGGGCTATTTTGCTCTTTAGAAATTTCCGAGTTAGTTACTTGATGGGCAAGATTGTAGATGTCATTGACCAGCATTTAAAAGGAAAAGACTAGTCCTCAGCTTCTAGACAAAATCAAAGCCTTTTAGGCTTTTTTTTGTTATACTATAAAAGTATATTTATTGACCTTTTACCGTATTTTCTAGGGAAATCAAGTATGTTTCTAGTAAGTACTGTAAAGGCCTTGAAAAAGAAAGGAACAATCATGTCAGTATTAGAGATCAAAGATCTTCACGTTGAAATTGAAGGAAAAGAAATTTTAAAAGGGGTTAACCTGACCCTGAAAACAGGAGAAATTGCCGCTATCATGGGACCAAATGGTACTGGTAAATCAACTCTTTCTGCCGCTATCATGGGAAATCCAAACTATGAAGTGACCAAAGGTGAAGTCTTGTTTGATGGCGTAAATATTCTTGAGTTAGAAGTGGACGAGCGTGCTCGTATGGGACTTTTCCTTGCTATGCAATACCCATCAGAAATTCCTGGTATTACTAATGCTGAGTTTCTTCGTGCAGCCATGAATGCTGGTAAAGAAGATGATGAAAAAATTTCAGTTCGCGAGTTCATCACTAAGCTAGATGAAAAAATGGAATTGCTCAACATGAAAGAAGAAATGGCTGAGCGTTACCTCAACGAAGGCTTCTCTGGTGGTGAGAAAAAACGTAATGAAATTCTTCAACTCTTGATGTTGGAACCAACTTTTGCTCTTTTGGATGAGATTGATTCTGGTCTTGATATTGACGCTCTTAAAGTTGTTTCTAAAGGTGTGAATGCCATGCGTGGTGAAGGATTTGGTGCTATGATTATCACTCACTACCAACGTCTTTTGAACTACATCACACCAGATGTGGTACACGTCATGATGGAAGGTCGTGTTGTCCTTTCTGGTGGTCCCGAATTGGCTGCGCGTTTGGAACGTGAAGGATACGCAAAACTAGCTGAAGAACTTGGCTACGACTACAAGGAAGAATTGTAATTCCCTCGTATCTTTTAGGAGAAGTAAATGACTAAAGAAAATATTAAACTTTTTTCAGAAATGCACGCTGAACCAAGCTGGTTGGCTGACCTCCGTCAAAAAGCTTTTGATAAGATTGAGACTTTGGAATTACCAGTTATTGAGCGTGTCAAATTCCACCGTTGGAATCTGGGTGATGGAACGATTACAGAAAATGAGCCATCAGCAAATGTTCCAGATTTCACAGCTCTAGATAATCACTTGAAATTGGTTCAAGTAGGAACTCAAACCGTTTTTGAGCAAACTCCAGTTGAGTTGGCTGAACAGGGTGTTGTCTTTACAGACTTCCACTCAGCTTTAGAAGAAATTCCAGAGCTGATCGAAGAATTTTTCATGTCATCTGTTAAGTATGACGATGACAAGTTGGCAGCCTACCACACAGCTTATTTCAACAGTGGCGCTGTTCTCTACATTCCTGATAACGTGGAAATTGCTGAACCAATCGAAGGAATTTTCTATCAAGACAGCGATAGCGATGTGCCGTTTAACAAGCATATTATGATTATCGCTGGTAAAAATTCTAAGATTAGTTATCTGGAGCGTCTAGAGTCACGCGGTGAAGGAAGTGTCAAAGCAACTGCCAATATCACAGTAGAAGTCATTGCTCGTTCTGGTGCTCAAGTGAAGTTTGCTGCGATCGACCGTCTAGGAGAAAACGTCACTGCCTACATTAGCCGTCGAGGTAAATTAGGAAACGATGCAAGCATTGACTGGGCGATTGGTGTTATGAACGAAGGGAACGTCGTTGCGGACTTTGATAGCGACTTGATTGGAAATGGTAGTCATGCAGATCTCAAGGTTGTAGCTCTTTCAAGTGGTCGTCAGGTACAAGGGATTGATACTCGAGTGACTAACTATGGTTGCAACTCAATCGGAAATATCCTACAACATGGGGTTATTCTTGAAAAAGCAACCTTAACCTTCAATGGTATCGGCCACATCATCAAGGGTGCCAAGGGAGCAGATGCCCAACAAGAGAGCCGTGTTCTTATGCTTTCAGACCAAGCGCGTTCGGATGCCAATCCAATTCTTTTGATTGATGAAAATGACGTAACTGCAGGACACGCGGCTTCTATCGGTCAGGTAGATCCAGAAGATATGTACTACCTCATGAGCCGTGGCTTGGATAAGGCAACTGCAGAACGTTTGGTTGTCCGTGGTTTCCTTGGCTCTGTTATCGTTGAGATTCCAGTCAAGGAAGTTCGTGATGAAATGATTGCAACCATCGAAGAAAAATTGTCAAAACGCTAAGGGGTAGCCTATGTTAGATGTAGAAGCGATTCGCAAGGATTTTCCAATTTTAGACCAGATTGTTAATGATGAACCATTGGTTTATTTGGACAATGCTGCGACGACACAAAAACCACTAGCAGTTCTGGAGACGATTAACCGCTACTATGAACAGGATAATGCCAATGTTCATCGTGGCGTTCATACCTTGGCTGAAAGGGCGACAGCTTCTTATGAGGCGGCTCGTGAAACCATTCGTAAGTTTATCAATGCAGGGTCTACAAAGGAAGTTCTCTTTACAAGAGGAACGACAACTAGTCTTAACTGGGTAGCGCGTTATGCTGAGGAAGTCTTGACTGAGGGAGACCAGGTCTTGATTTCCGTCATGGAACACCATTCTAATATCATTCCTTGGCAGGAAGCCTGCCGCAAGACTGGAGCGGAGCTTGTTTATGTCTATCTCAAGGACGGAGCTCTGGATATGGATGATTTGCGAGTTAAATTGACTGATAGAGTCAAGTTTGTCTCCCTAGCTCACGCCTCAAATGTTCTTGGTGTCGTCAATCCAATCAAAGAAATTACTCAAATGGCCCACCAAGTTGGTGCCATCATGGTGGTGGATGGTGCTCAATCTACGCCTCATATGAAGATTGATGTTCAGGACTTGGATGTGGACTTCTTTGCCTTTTCAGGTCACAAGATGGCTGGTCCAACTGGTATTGGTGTCCTTTATGGTAAAGAAAAGTACCTAGAGCAAATGTCACCAGTAGAATTTGGCGGCGAAATGATTGATTTCGTTTATGAACAATCTGCTAGTTGGAAGGAATTACCTTGGAAATTCGAGGCAGGAACTCCCAATATGGCAGGTGCAATCGGACTGGCAGCAGCAGTGGATTATCTAGAAAAGATTGGTATGGATGCCATTGAAGCCCATGAACAGGAACTGATTGCATACGTCTATCCAAAACTGCAGGCGATTGAAGGACTGACCATTTATGGTTCGCAGGACTTGGCTCAACGTTCAGGTGTCATTGCCTTTAACCTAGGTGATCTTCATCCGCACGACCTTGCGACTGCTTTGGATTATGAAGGAGTGGCTGTTCGTGCAGGTCACCACTGTGCGCAACCCTTGCTCCAGTATTTGGATGTCCCAGCGACAGCTCGTGCAAGTTTTTATATCTACAATACCAAGGCAGATTGCGACAAGCTAGTCGATGCCTTACTAAAGACAAAGGAGTTTTTCAATGGCACTTTCTAAACTAGATAGCCTTTATATGGCAGTGGTAGCGGACCATTCGAAAAATCCACATCACCAAGGGAAGTTAGAAGATGCTGAGCAAATCAGTCTCAACAATCCGACTTGTGGGGATGTTATCAATCTCTCTGTCAAGTTTGATGCAGAGAATCGTTTGGAAGATATCGCTTTTCTAAACTCAGGTTGTACCATCTCAACTGCCTCTGCAAGCATGATGACGGACACAGTTTTAGGAAAAACCAAACAAGAAATCTTAGAACTTGCGACTATTTTTTCTGAAATGGTTCAAGGGCAAAAAGATGAACGACAAGACCAACTAGGCGATGCAGCTTTCTTATCAGGCGTTGCAAAATTCCCTCAACGAATCAAGTGTGCAACCCTAGCTTGGAACGCTTTGAAGAAAACAATTGAAAATCAAGAAAACAAGTAAGGCAAGTTTCTTTTGTCTTATGAATCAGTAGAAATAAAGAATGAAAGAAAGGATATTATGGCTGAAGAAAGAGTAGAACCAAAACCAATTGATCTTGGTGAATATAAATTTGGTTTCCATGATGATGTAGAGCCTGTCCTATCGACAGGAAAAGGATTGAATGAAGATGTCATTCGTGAACTATCAGCTGCTAAGGGAGAACCTGAGTGGATGCTAGAATTCCGTTTGAAGTCTTATGAAACCTTCAAAAAAATGCCCATGCAAACTTGGGGAGCAGATTTGTCAGAGATTGATTTTGATGACCTGATTTATTATCAAAAACCATCTGATAAACCAGCCCGTTCATGGGACGAAGTTCCTGAAAAGATTAAAGAAACCTTTGAACGTATCGGGATTCCTGAAGCTGAGCGTGCTTATCTAGCTGGTGCCTCTGCCCAGTACGAGTCAGAAGTGGTTTACCACAACATGAAGGAAGAGTTCCAAAAATTGGGGATTATCTTTACAGATACAGATTCTGCTCTCAAGGAATACCCAGACTTGTTTAAACAATACTTTGCTAAGTTGGTACCGCCAACAGATAACAAATTGGCAGCCCTTAACTCAGCAGTATGGTCTGGTGGAACCTTTATCTACGTACCAAAAGGTGTCAAAGTTGATATTCCGCTTCAAACCTACTTCCGCATAAACAATGAAAATACAGGGCAATTTGAACGTACTTTGATTATCGTTGATGAAGGAGCAAGTGTTCATTACGTTGAAGGATGTACAGCACCAACTTATTCAAGTAACAGCTTGCATGCGGCCATCGTAGAAATCTTTGCCTTGGATGGAGCTTATATGCGTTATACAACCATCCAGAACTGGTCTGATAACGTTTATAACTTAGTGACAAAACGTGCGAAGGCTCAAAAGGATGCCACTGTTGAGTGGATTGATGGTAACTTGGGCGCCAAGACTACTATGAAGTATCCATCTGTTTACTTAGATGGAGAAGGTGCGCGTGGTACCATGCTCTCTATCGCCTTTGCCAATGCTGGGCAACACCAGGATACTGGAGCTAAGATGATTCACAACGCTCCACATACAAGCTCGTCTATCGTGTCTAAATCCATCGCTAAAGGTGGAGGAAAGGTTGACTATCGTGGACAAGTAACCTTTAATAAAAACTCTAAGAAATCTGTCTCTCACATCGAATGTGATACCATTATCATGGATGACTTGTCAGCATCAGATACCATTCCGTTTAATGAAATTCACAACTCTCAAGTTGCTTTGGAGCACGAAGCTAAGGTATCTAAGATTTCTGAAGAACAACTCTATTACCTCATGAGCCGTGGATTGTCAGAATCTGAGGCAACTGAGATGATTGTTATGGGATTTGTAGAACCCTTTACAAAAGAGCTTCCAATGGAATATGCAGTTGAGCTGAACCGCTTGATCAGCTATGAAATGGAAGGGTCAGTCGGGTAAGAATATGTAGAATCTGAACAGGAATTATTTCTGTTCGGATTTTTTTGAAAAATTATCTTATAAATATTCACAAAATTCCTTTTATATGATAAAATAAAACAATCATATTTAATGGAGATGAAGTATGAATATTTTTAGAACTAAAGATGTTAGTTTGGGATGTACTGAAATGCACCGTCATTTAAAAGTATGGGATTTGATTTTATTAGGAATCGGTGCCATGGTAGGAACTGGGATTTTTACCATTACAGGAACCGCAGCAGCAACGCTTGCTGGTCCGTCACTGGTTGTATCTATAGTGATTTCTGCCCTGTGTGTTTCTTTATCCGCCCTATTTTTCGCAGAGTTTGCCTCTCGTGTTCCTGCAACTGGTGGTGCTTATAGTTATTTGTATGCAATTTTGGGTGAATTACCAGCTTGGATTGCTGGTTGGTTGACCATCATGGAGTTCATGACAGCAGTTTCTGGTGTGGCCTCTGGCTGGGCAGCTTATTTTAAAGGCTTGCTCAGTAACTATAGTATTTCAATGCCTCAAGCCTTGAATGGGACCTTTAACCCTGAGCAGGGTACCTATATAGACCTTTTACCTATTTTGGTACTGACACTGGTAACCGGTTTAGTTTTATTAAATTCCAAGGCAGCATTGCGTTTTAATTCGCTTCTAGTCGTCTTGAAATTCTCTGCTCTCGCTTTGTTTATTCTAGTTGGTATCTGGTATATTAAACCAGAAAATTGGTCCAACTTTGCTCCCTTTGGTTTTGGTCAAATTTATGGTGGAAGTACTGGAATAATGGCAGGAGCATCTTTGATGTTCTTTGGTTTCCTAGGATTTGAATCTATTTCGATGGCTGTTGATGAAATTCAAAATCCACAAAAGAATGTCCCACGAGGTATTGTTTTGTCTTTGACAATCGTAACGATTCTCTATGCTCTGGTTACATTAGTATTGACAGGGATTGTTCACTACAGCCAACTCAATGTGGATGATGCTGTAGCATTTTCATTGCGAAGTATAGGAATTGGTTGGGCAGCTAATTATGTGTCATTAGTGGCCATTTTGACCCTAATAACAGTGTGTATTTCTATGACTTATGCCTTATCGCGTATGATTTACAGTTTAGCACGTGATGGTCTTTTACCTCGAAGTTTTAAGCAATTAAGCAAAATAAGTCGTGTTCCTAAAAATGCGACCATCTTAACTGGAGTTGCTTCTGCAATAGCAGCAGGAGTGTTTCCACTGGCTAGTATTGCAGCCTTTCTAAATATTTGTACGCTTGCTTATCTTATCTTACTGGCTTATGGAATTATAAAACTTAGAAAGGATAAGGGAATGCCTAAAGAAGGGGAATTCAAAACTCCCCTAGTTCCCTTGTTACCGATTTTATCTATTCTAATCTGTCTTTCCTTTATGCTTCAATATAGTATAGAAACATGGATTGCGTTTGGCATTGCTCTTGTAGTTGGACTTGTGATTTACTTTACTTATGGCTATCGTCATTCTACACTTTCTGAATAGAGAAAAAGCTGGAATTTCCCAGCTTTTTTTTTATTCTTTTATATAGGTAAATCCTTCTCCAAGGATTTCGTGAGCTTCAGTAATAGTTATAAAGGCTTGAGGATCAATTCGATGAATCATTTCCTTCATTTTCACAATTTCATTTCTTCCGACAATACAGTAAATGATTTTTAAATCTTCTTGACTATAATAACCTTGACCTGAGATGAAAGTAACGCCTCTACCTAGGTCATCATTAATCGCCTTAGCAAGTTGGTCAGGACGTTTTGTGATAATCATAAAGCCTTTGCCGGCATAGCCGCCTTCGCCAATCAAATCGATAACACGGGAAACGATAAAATCAAATAAGAGCGTGTAGGAAACCAATCTCAAGTCCTTGAAGATTAGGAGAATAAGCATGAGAATACAAAAATCTAAGATAAAGAGCAGTTTCCCCATAGATATATGAGTGTATTTATTGAGAATACGAGCTAGAATATCAGTACCACCAGTTGTACCTCCAGCATTAAAGATAATTCCAAGACCAATTCCCAATAGAATCCCAGCTATAAGGGCAGTGATTAGTAAATCACCTTGAAGATCAATATGAAGGGGTATACGTTCAAAAAAGGCCAACCAGGCGGACAAGGCTAAGGTTCCTAGTAAACTAGAATAGAGGGACTTTGCTCCAAAAATCTTCCAAGCTAGGATGAAAAGGGGAATATTAATCAGCAGGTTCATGAGAGAAACAGGGATTTTAAAAAGATAAAAGGTGATAAGGGTAATACCTGTCGCCCCTCCTTCAAAAAGATGATGAGGAACTACAAAATAAGTTAGACCAAAAGCATAAATAGCAGCACCTAGTAAAATGGTTAAAATGGGATAAATTTTTTTAATCATAGGGACCTCTTTTCTTATAAGTAGATTATATCAAATTTTTAAGGAAAATTTGATTGACTCCATTAGGATTTTTAATCTTTTTTTGATATAATTAAAAGTAAGAAAACCAATCTGAATCCTAAAATAGAAAGATTGATACTATGACAAAAATTAAGATTGTAACCGATTCATCTGTTACTATTGAACCTGAACTAGTAAAACAATTAGATATCACTGTTGTTCCGTTATCTGTAATGATTGATAATGTTGTTTATTCTGATGCGGATTTGAAAGAAGAAGGTAAATTTCTTCAGTTGATGCAAGCAAGTAAGAATCTTCCGAAAACAAGCCAGCCCCCTGTAGGTGTCTTCGCTGAAGTTTTTGAAGACCTATGCAAGGATGGTAGCCAGATTCTTGCTATTCATATGTCCCATGCTCTTTCTGGTACTGTAGAAGCAGCGCGCCAGGGTGCTAGTTTATCTACTGCCGATGTGACAGTTATTGATAGTTCCTTCACTGACCAAGCCCTGAAATTCCAAGTTGTTGAGGCTGCGAAGTTAGCACAAGAAGGCAAAGAGTTGGAGGAAATCTTATCTCATGTAGAAGAGGTTAAAAACCACACAGAACTCTATATTGGCGTTTCAACTTTGGAAAATTTAGTAAAAGGTGGACGAATTGGCCGTGTAACTGGATTGTTGAGCTCACTTCTCAATATACGTGTTGTCATGCAGATGAAAGACCATGAATTGCAACCAATCGTTAAAGGTCGTGGAGCTAAAACTTTTAAAAAATGGTTGGATGAGCTGACAACGTCGCTCTCTGAACGTTCTGTAGCAGAGATTGGAATTTCATATTCTGGTAGTGCTGATTGGGCTGAAGAGATGAAAGAAAGCTTACAAGCTTATGTTGAAAAACCAATTTCTGTTTTGGAAACGGGTTCCATTATTCAAACTCACACGGGTGAGAATGCTTGGGCTGTTTTAGTACGTTACAACTCCTAAAAAAATAAATAAAATGGGAAGAAATAGCGTTTTTAACTTGACCTAAAAGGGATTTTAGGATATGATTATATTTGTTAATTAGAAATAAAATTGGAGGAATCATTAACATGGCAAACAAACAAGATTTGATCGCTAAAGTAGCAGAAGCTACAGAATTGACTAAGAAAGACTCAGCAGCAGCAGTTGAAGCTGTATTCGCAGCAGTAACTGAGTACCTTGCAGCTGGTGAAAAAGTTCAATTGATCGGTTTTGGTAACTTTGAAGTTCGTGAGCGTGCTGCACGTAAAGGTCGCAACCCACAAACTGGTAAAGAAATCAAGATTGCAGCTTCTAAAGTTCCAGCATTCAAAGCTGGTAAAGCTCTTAAAGACGCTGTTAAATAATCAACCTTTAAAAAGCCTATCATATCAAGCATTTGAGCTTGTGTGACAGGCTTTTTTTATGTACAGGGGGCAAAAAAGGGGCAAAACTATAAATTATCTAGCAAATTGAGGATATTGTCATTCATCTTCTTTGTAACGTGTGTAGATTTTGTTTATTGTCCTAGAATCAGAACGACCTACTCTTGTCATAATTGCTTTTAGAGTTACGCTATTCTGCTTACGAGAGTACGCCTAAAGATGTGGTAGGTGAGGTGTCTATCAATGGATTCTTCAAGTTGTGTATTTGTTTTCAGATTTAAATCTTCAATAGCTTTTACGATTTTTGGCAGTTCCGCTCGTCATGCAGAATTATATTCGATATACTCAAGGTTCACTGTGTAAGCAAGAGACAGATTTAAGATTAATTTAGATTACTCTGATTTTGACTTTGAAAGATCAAGTTTGATTAGAAAGCGTTGAATGTATTTTATATCGATATAAAGCTCAAATGCCTATTTAAAATCATTCATGCTACTAGTAAGAGAGCTGATATAGCTCCCTTAGACTTTTTTTGGTAAAAGTCCACCACTCTTCTAAAAAAGTGAAATTTACTTTAATATATAGCTTAGATACTGCAATAAATGGCCATTATGCTACTGTTGTATATGGATATAATGCTGAAAAGTTGAAGAAATTCAAATGTCGACTGAATATGACAGATATAGGATAAGAAGAGAGAGCAAGCGATCCTTTTATCTTTATATTATCGTGATTTCTTAATTTTAATGGATACAGTAGAAAACGAGATTATAGAAGTAAAAAATTGAAAAGCAGTTGGAATTTATTGCTAATCTCTGTAATGATGTAAGTATTAATGATTTACTGAAATAAACAGATTTGGCAAAAATTATGTCTATCTTTACAGAATTTTATGCTCAATTAGTAGGTAATGTAGAGCTAAAAAGGAAGTGATGGCACTTGAGCAAATTTTCAAATGTTTTTATTGTTTTATCAGGCAAGTTAAAGAGGGGCTTCTGGTGTGAGTATTCGTGATTTCATGGAAGGGACTAATGGAGTCCTGGCAACAATTGAAAAAGTGATAAAGAAGAAGTAATCGATTTAGCTGGTTTTGAACTTTAACTTGTCAATGTAGCTATAAGAGAGTATAGTAATGTTAAAAATATGGGGGCTATATGGATAAGCAATTTGTTATACCAGTGAGAGTTGATGAGAGAATTTTAAATAAACTCGATTTTGTATCAATAAAGCTACAATAAGGACAATCAGAAACGATTGGTAAAGGACTAGAGAGGCTCTATAGTGATCTGGGGAGAAAGATGACTGGAAAAGGATTGATTTGGGCACATATTTGATTAGGTGTGGCTATTTCTGCCTTAGCACTCTATACCTAAACGATTATTTATATTTTTAATCATGATATGGAAGAAATTTTTGCAACTTTTATTATGTTGGTAATTTATTCACTATTCTTTCTGTTATTTTTGATATCAGTTGAGAGATTATCTTTATTGGTTTGCGTAGAATTAGCTTATCGTAATTTGCAACGATATAAAAAATTAAAAAGTTCCTTCTTTTTGATAGTACTTTTACAAATAAAAGTCTTAGTAATATAATAGAGCTATAGAAGGGGAGGTGGAAGAAATGTTTCGAAAAGAAAAAGCACGCAAGCGATTTTGGTTTTGGTTTATCATCTTTATCCTTTATCTTGCTTTTGGATTGTATTGTATTTGTACGAATTTTGGAGATACCTTAGGTATGATTTTACTATCACCTTTTATCTTTGCTTCCCTGCCACTCTACGCCTATCTAATTCTTGGTTTGTTTATCTGGTTTTTTATGAGACTGGCAATGGATGATTTTATGTCTCTTTAGTTAAAGGAAAGCTAATATAGAGAAAGGACACATTTCGTCCTTTCTTTTTTTGATAGATATAGTTTTTCTTTTTTAAAGAGAATTTTTTTACAAAAATTCTTGGTTATTTTGTTTATTTATGCTATAATAGGAACAATTATTTTTAGGAGGTGCAGTATGTCTTATTTGTTTGAGATATTACCGAGTTTATTGAGCGGTGCAAGCATGACTTTGCAGGTTTTTGCACTGGTCTTGATTTTTTCTATTCCCTTGGGCGTTTTGATTGCCTTTGCTTTGCAAGTCCATTGGAAGCTCCTCCATCATCTGATTAACATTTATATTTGGATCATGCGGGGAACACCCTTGCTCTTGCAATTAATCTTTATCTATTATGTGCTGCCAAGTATTGGGATTCGTTTGGACCGTCTTCCTGCGGCTATCATTGCCTTTGTTTTGAATTATGCAGCTTACTTTGCTGAAATCTTTCGTGGAGGGATTGATACCGTTCCTAAAGGTCAATATGAGGCTGCCAAGGTCTTGAAGTTCAGTCCCTTTGACACAGTTCGCTATATTATCTTGCCCCAAGTGACCAAGATTGTTCTTCCTAGTGTATTTAACGAAGTTATGAGTTTGGTTAAGGATACTTCCCTGGTCTATGCTCTAGGCATTTCAGACCTTATCTTGGCTAGTCGAACAGCTGCCAACCGTGATGCCAGTCTTGTTCCCATGTTCTTGGCAGGAGCCATTTACTTGATTTTGATTGGGATTGTGACAATCATTTCCAAAAAAGTTGAGAAGAAGTACAGTTACTATAGATAGGAGGCTGGAATGTTAGAATTACGAAATATCAATAAAGGGTTTGGTGAAAAGCAAATTTTGTCCAATTTCAGTCTAAAGATTCCTGAAAAGCAAATCCTAGCTATCGTTGGGCCTTCGGGTGGAGGTAAGACGACTCTCTTACGCATGCTTGCGGGTCTTGAAACCATTGATTCAGGGCAAATATTTTATAATGGAGAACCTTTAGAATTGGATGAACTGGAGAAGCGCAATCTACTGGGATTTGTATTCCAAGATTTTCAACTGTTCCCTCATTTATCAGTTCTAGACAATTTGACCTTATCGCCTGTGAAAACGATGGGAATGAAGCAGGATGAGGCTGAGCAGAAGGCGCGAGGTCTTTTGGAACAATTAGGACTGGCAGGACATGCAGATGCTTATCCCTTCTCACTATCAGGTGGGCAAAAGCAAAGGGTGGCCTTGGCGCGTGCTATGATGATTGACCCAGAAATCATAGGTTACGATGAACCAACTTCTGCCCTAGATCCTGAATTACGCTTGGAAGTGGAAAAACTGATCTTGCAAAATAGGGAACTTGGCATGACCCAGATTGTGGTTACCCATGATTTTCAGTTTGCTGAAAATATCGCAGACCAGATTCTTAAGGTTGAGCCCAAGTAGGAGGTGCCGATGACTAATAAGAAAATTGCTTTAGTATTGGTTTCTCTCCTGACTCTCTTTTTAACGGCCTGTACTCAGAAAGCTAGTGATCCAAAGCAGGATAACTGGTATAAGTATCAAGAGCAGGGGAGTATAACCATTGGTTTTGATAATACCTTCGTACCTATGGGATTTGAAGAAAAGAATGGCCAATATACAGGATTTGATATTGACTTAGCACAAGCTGTCTCTGAAAAATTAGGTTTTAAGGTTCAATTTCAGCCAATTGACTGGGATATGAAGGAGACGGAACTGAAAAATGGGACCATTGATGCCATCTGGAATGGCTATTCTGCCACTGATGAACGCCGAGAGAAAGTTGCCTTTAGCATTCCATATATGGAAAATCAGCAAGTTCTGGTTGCGAAGAAAAGCCAGCAGATTCATTCAGTAGAGGATATGGAGGATAAGACCTTGGGAGCCCAAGCAGGTTCCTCTGGTTATTTAGATTTTGAAGCTCAGCCAGATTTATTGAAAAATCGTGTCAAAGACAAGAAGGCCAATCAATACCAGAGTTTCAATGAAGCCTTGATTGATTTGAAGAATGACAGGATTGATGCCTTGTTGATTGACCGAGTGTATGCTAATTACTATCTCCAGTCTGAGGGTATATTAAATGACTACAATGTCTTTTCAGCAGGATTTGAAAGTGAATCCTTTGCGGTCGGAATTAGACCAGCAGATAAAAGATTATTAACAGCATTAAACCAGGCCTTTATCGAACTATACCAAGAAGGAAAGTTCCAGGAAATCAGCCAAAAATGGTTTGGAGAAGATGTGGCAACAAAAGAAGTGAAAAGTAGAGATTGAGTTTTTACTCAGTCTCTTTTTGCATCAAAAAATCCCCTGGCAAGAGCCAGAGGATAAGTGATTATTTCATTGTTGGGAAGAGCAATACATCACGGATAGTGGTTGTATCAGTAAGGAGCATGCAGAGACGGTCGATACCGATTCCCAAACCACCTGTTGGTGGCATACCGTATTCAAGAGCCTCGATGTAGTCATAGTCGATGCCTGTCGCTTCATCATCACCAAGTTCTTTGGCTTTCGCTTGGGCTTCAAAACGGCTAAGTTGATCGATTGGATCGTTCAACTCAGTAAAGGCATTACCGTACTCCTTAGTCATGATGAAGAGCTCGAAACGGTCAGTAAAGCGTTCGTCTTCAGGATTTTTCTTAGCCAGTGGAGATACAGCTACTGGATGTCCATAAACAAAGGTTGGTTGGATCAAGGTTTCTTCAACAAACTCTTCAAAGAAGGCATTGATAATGTGACCAACTTCAGTGTAGTGTTTCTCAACTGGAACTTTCTTCTCAGCAGCGATAGCTTTGGCTTCTTCCAAAGTCATATCTTTCCAGAAATTGACACCAGTAATTTCCTTGATAGCATCCACCATGTGAACACGCTTAAATGGTTCATTGATTTTGATTTCAGTACCTTGATAGTTAACTGGACCATCGCCTTTGACAGCTTTAGCAGCGTGTTGGATAATGCCTTCAGTCAAGTCCATGATGTCTTGGAAGTCAGCATAAGCTTGGTAGACTTCGATAGAGGTAAATTCAGGGTTATGAGTGGCATCCATTCCCTCGTTACGGAAGATACGTCCGATTTCATAGACTCGTTCCATACCACCGACGATAAGGCGTTTCAAGTGAAGCTCAGTCGCGATACGAAGCACCATGTCAATGTTTTGGGCATTATGGTGGGTGATAAATGGACGGGCAGAAGCACCACCGGCTTCATTATGAAGAACAGGTGTTTCCACTTCAAGGAAACCTTTTTGGTCAAGATAACGACGGATTTCAGAAATGATTTTTGAACGAGTGACAAAGCGCTCAAAGCTTTCACGGTTAGAAATCAAGTCAAGGTAACGTTTACGGTAAATTGTTTCAACGTCTGTCAAACCGTGGAATTTCTCTGGAAGAGGACGAAGAGCCTTAGACAAGTGTGTAATGTGGGTTGCCTTGATAGAGAGTTCTCCCATATCTGTACGCATGACTTCACCTTCGACACCAAGGAAGTCACCAAGGTCTGCTTTTTTGAAGATTTCATAGTTTTCTTCACCGACAGCATCCTTACGAACGTAAATCTGGATTTGACCTTCGCGGTCTTGAAGGTGGGCAAAACCTACTTTACCTTTACCACGTTTGGTTACCAAGCGTCCTGCGATAGTAGCTGTTTCGTTTTTATCATGTAATTGTTCTTTATCGAGGTCGGCATATTTATCTTTTAATTCTTGTGAATTTGCAGTGCGTTCAAAGCGTTTTCCGAAAGGATCGATTCCTTGTTCACGAAGCGCAGCCATTTTTTCACGGCGAACGATCTGCTGGTCATTTAGTTCTTCCATATGTTCTGTTGACATGGGATCCTCCTAGTTTTACTCAAAATTGAATACGATGAGTCATTTTTTGCGATACTCCCATTTTATCATAAATAGCCAAGAAATTCACGGATAATCTTTCAAAACTAAAAAGAACTTGACGCTAAAATCAAGTTCTGTTATTGATAGGAAGTATCATTCCAAGTATCGAGAGTAAATGTTTCAAAATCATGGGTTTCTAGAATGGTCAGGCTGGCATTTGCTAGACCGCCATCTTTACGAAGAAGAGGTTCTTTATAACCTAGGAGAGTACGAAGACTAGCAGTAAGATTAGCGCCGTGACCGACAATTAGAATACGCTCAGCTGGACTATCTTTTAATGATTTGATAAATTGGATGGTCCGTTGCGTGGTGCTATAGAGGGATTCGGCTCCAAACATTTGAGTGTCAAATTGAGCAAGATTAGATCGAAAAGCTTTGATTTGTTGCGGGTAAATAGCTTCCAAGGTTGCGATTTTCAAACCTTCTAACTTCCCCAGCTGCCATTCACGGAGATTAGAAACACTTTCTAAAGGACAGGGTGTCTTGAGTTGACTTTGGATAATCTCAGCAGATTTGACCGCTCGAGGTAAATCACTTGAATAAATCTGATCGAAAGGAACATCCTTGAGATACTGCCCTAGTTGTTTTAGGGTGTCAATGGATTCAGGAAGAAGGGGAGAATCTCCGCTAGCACCTTGAAAGCGTCCTTCTTGGTTCCAGAGGGTACGACCGTGGCGGACAAAGTAGAGTTTCATTATTGGCTGTCCTCCAAGATATCTGCAAAGTCGGCCTTTACAAAGCTGGCCAAGTCTTGTGGCGCGACGATAATGCTGTGACCAACTTCTCCAGCAGAGACAATCATTTGATCCAAGTCTAAAGCCATTTTATCGATAAAAATGGGGTAATTGTGTTTCTGACGAATTCCGACAGGATTATTTGCTCCATGAATGTAACCAGTTGTTTTTTCCAAGTCTTTTTGTGGGATCATGCTCACTTTTTTGTTGCCAGAAATTTTAGCTAGTTTCTTTTCAGACAAGTGTTGAGTGATAGGAACAATTCCGATAATCGGTCCTGTCTTGTCACCCAAAAGCGCCAAGGTTTTGAAAATCTGATCTCGCTCATAACCTTGAGGCAGCTCTCCTTCTAGGGCATTGATTTGAATCCCCTGATGTGGGATACCTGCTTTAGACAGGATTTGTTCCACCAATGTTTTTTTGATTTTAACTTTTTTTGCCATTATTTATACTTATCCTCCAATTGGCTCATCCAAATACCAAGCCAGATTCCCAGTGCAAAGAAGAAGGCGATAATGACATACCCGACAAGAGAAAGACCTGTGTATTGGATACTTTCAGCGTTTCCTGCATTTGGAATTAAGATCAAAAGGGTACTTGATAGGACGATACCGATGATGAAATGATAGACGCGTGAGTGGTAGTTGTTTAAGGCATAATCCATCAATTTTGAAAAAATAATGAGAGTTGCGCCTGCTCCGATTCCAATCGGTAAGAAGGTTCCCAAGAGGTCAAAGGTTTTAAAACCAGTCAACATAGGAGCATAGAGACCCAAAATCAAAAGTAGATTTGATGGACTGAGTCCAGGAACTAATACGCCAAGAGCCAGCAGTGCACCAGCTAGGACGAAATTAAGAAAGCTGTCGCTCAAGGTTCCAACGACAAAATTTAAGGCATAGAGTCCTAATCCAGAAATAATAAAGGTTGTCCAGAACCAGACTAAATCAATTTTGTCTCGATCAGATTCTCGAGTTGATTCTTTGAGGAGGCTAGGAACTGTACCAATGATAGCTCCTGCAAAGCTCCATAAGACAAAGACCTGATAATTTTCAAGCAGGTATTCAATCGGGTAGGAAAATAAGCCGATTCCCAGAAGCATACCAATGGCAACTGGAATAAAGTACAAAACATTTTCTTTAAAGTCTTTAAAGGGATGAGCCAGAAAACCAATCATTCGTTCATAAATTCCTAAGATTGCTGCTAGAACCCCTCCGGAAATTCCTGGTAAGATAAATCCAAGAGCAATGACAATCCCTTTAATAACGCGTGCTAACCATGAGAGCATATTTTTCCTCCAACTATTTCTATTTCAAAAAATCCTTACTATATTGTATCACAATCTAAAACAAAAAGAAAAAGCAAATGAGAAACAAATGCTTTTAAGGTTTTAAAAAGAGTTTTCTAAAGGTTTCTTCTTTATTTTTTAAAGAAGAGATGACGTTGATATCCAAATCGTGGTCAAAGCCAGCAATTTTTCCTTTAGAAGTGTACTGGTGAATGTCATAATCTATATCAGTCTTAGGAGTTGCCTCGTAAAATCCTGAGTCAGAACCATAGGAAGGAATCCACACAGACGTAAACTTGTCAGTATCAATACTGTGTTCTTCCATGAAATAGACCCCAACGTAGATTCCGATATTTTTAGCACCTAGTGATTCTAGTTTTGCACGAAAGGCTTCAACACCTTCGTTCATATTGGACATGGTTTTTTCTTCCACATCTAGCCAATAGTAGCTAGGGCTGTATGGCGATGCGGAATTATAAAAACTTTCAGCAGCCTTTTCCATTTCTTGGATACTTTTTCCAGCTACATAGGCATAGACCCCAACTGGGACATTTCGTTTTTGAAACTCGGTAATATGGGTTTTAAAGGCCTTGTCTACCCCATTAACAAAGGAAGCATCATTCTCTTTTGAAGACTGAGCGCCACTATGGACGCGAACAATAGCTCCTGAAATGTTTTGGGAGAGAGTATCGTAATTAATTTCCTCAGGTCGTTGCCAACCAGAAACATCAATCACCGGTTTATCTATATTATGTAGCGCTTGCGATTCTACTTGCGCGATATTTGACTTTGTTTTTACAGGATGGTCCTCAAAACGAGGGCGATTTAGGATTAAAATGAAAATCATAATCCCAAAAAAACCAAACAAAATAAGCGGATTAATTTTCTTTCTCATATCTTATAATTTTACCTTATAAATGAAAAAAAATCAAAAAAAAATACTCAAAAAATGGGTTAATAGAGGACTTTAGAGCATTTTTTCATTCAAGAGCGCGGAATGATTTGAAATATGGTATAATAAAAGGGAATTTCTAGAGAAAAGAGAAGATTATGTCAAATTATGCCATTATTTTAGCAGCGGGTAAAGGAACTCGCATGAAATCGGATTTGCCAAAAGTTTTGCACAAGGTTGCGGGTATTTCTATGCTAGAACATGTTTTCCGTAGTGTGGGAGCTATCCAACCTGAAAAGACAGTCACAGTTGTAGGACACAAGGCAGAATTGGTTGAAGAGGTCTTGGCTGGACAGACAGAATTTGTAACTCAATCTGAACAGTTAGGTACTGGTCATGCAGTTATGATGACAGAGCCTATTCTAGAAGGTTTGTCAGGTCATACCTTGGTAATCGCAGGGGATACTCCTTTGATCACAGGTGAAAGCTTGAAAAACTTGATTGATTTCCACATCAATCATAAAAATGTGGCGACTATCTTGACTGCTGAAACGGATAATCCTTTTGGATATGGACGAATTGTACGTAATGACAATGCTGAGGTTCTTCGCATTGTTGAGCAAAAGGATGCTACAGATTTTGAAAAACAAATCAAGGAAATTAATACCGGAACTTACGTCTTTGACAACGAGCGTTTGTTTGAAGCTTTGAAAAATATCAATACCAACAATGCTCAAGGAGAATACTATATTACAGACGTCATTGGTATTTTCCGTGAAGCTGGTGAAAAAGTTGGCGCTTATACTTTGAAAGATTTTGATGAAAGTCTTGGGGTAAATGACCGTGTGGCACTTGCGACAGCTGAGTCAGTTATGCGTCGTCGCATCAATCATAAACACATGGTCAATGGGGTCAGCTTTGTCAACCCAGAAGCAACTTATATCGATATTGATGTTGAGATTGCTCCTGAAGTTCAAATCGAAGCCAATGTTACCTTGAAAGGGCAAACGAAAATTGGTGCTGAGACTGTTTTGACAAATGGAACGTATATAGTGGATAGCACTATCGGAGCAGGAGCTGTTATTACCAACTCTATGATTGAGGAAAGTAGTGTTGCAGACGGTGTGACAGTCGGTCCTTATGCCCACATTCGTCCAGGTTCAAGTCTAGCTACCCAAGTCCACATTGGGAACTTTGTTGAGGTTAAAGGCTCTTCAATCGGTGAGAATACCAAGGCTGGTCATTTGACTTATATTGGAAACTGTGAAGTGGGTAGCAAGGTTAATTTTGGTGCTGGAACCATTACAGTCAACTATGATGGCAAAAACAAATACAAGACAGTCATTGGTAACAATGTCTTTGTTGGTTCAAATTCAACCATTATTGCGCCAGTTGAACTTGGTGACAATTCCCTCGTTGGAGCTGGTTCAACTATTACCAAAGACGTGCCAGCAGATGCTATTGCTATTGGTCGTGGACGTCAGGTTAACAAAGACGAATATGCAACACGCCTTCCTCATCATCCTAAGAATCAGTAGGAGCCTATCATGGAATTTGAAGAAAAAACGCTTAGCCGAAAAGAAATCTATCTTGGACCAATTTTTAAACTGGTCCAAGATCAGGTTGAATTACCAGAAGGCAAGGGAACTGCCCAACGGGATTTGATTTTCCATAATGGAGCTGTCTGTGTTTTAGCAGTAACGGATGAGCAAAAACTTATCTTGGTCAAGCAGTACCGCAAAGCCATTGAGGCAGTCTCTTACGAAATTCCAGCCGGAAAATTAGAAGTAGGAGAAAATACAGACCCTGTAGCAGCAGCCCTACGTGAATTAGAGGAAGAAACAGCCCATACAGGGAAATTAGAACTCTTATACGATTTTTACTCAGCCATTGGCTTTTGTAATGAAAAGTTAAAACTATACCTAGCAAGCGATTTGACGAAAGTGGAAAATCCGCGTCCGCAGGATGAAGATGAGACCTTGGAAGTTCTTGAAGTAAGCTTAGAGGAAGCCAAGGAATTGATCCAATCAGGTCATATCTGTGATGCCAAGACGATTATGGCTGTTCAGTATTGGGAATTACACAAAAAATAGAGGAGGTCAGTATGGGTAAACCTTTATTAACGGATGAAATGATTGAAAGAGCTAATAGAGGCGAAAAGATTTCAGGTCCTCCTTTGCTAGATGATGAGGAGACAAAAATTTTACCAACCTCTTCTTCCCGTTTTGGTTATGTCAACCCTAAGGATCATGGTTTTAGCCAAGAAACCTTGAAGATTCAGGTCGAACCGTCTATTCATAAAAGCCGTCGCATTGAAAATACCAAGAGAAATGTCTTCAATTCTAAACTGAATAAAATCTTATTTGCAGTCATCTTTCTCTTAATTTTGCTTGTCTTAGCAATGAAACTTTTGTAATAGAAAAGGAATTGAAATGAAAATAGGAATTATTGCGGCTATGCCAGAAGAACTAGCGTATCTGGTCCAGTATCTAGAAAATGCCCAGAAGCAAGTTGTTTTAGACAATACCTATCATACTGGAACCATTGCCTCGCATGAAGTCGTTCTTGTAGAAAGTGGAATTGGTAAGGTCATGTCTGCTATGAGTGTGGCGATTTTGGCTGATCATTTTCGAGTGGATGCTTTGATTAACACGGGATCTGCTGGTGCAGTAGCAGAGGGTATCGCTGTTGGGGATGTCGTGATTGCTGACAAATTAGCCTATCATGATGTGGATGTTACAGCTTTTGGCTATGCTTATGGACAAATGGCACAACAACCGCTTTATTTTGAATCAGATAAAACTTTTATTGCTCAAATCCAAGAGAGTTTATCTCAATTGGACCAGAACTGGCATCTTGGTTTGATTGCTACAGGAGATAGTTTTGTTGCTGGAAATGACAAGATAGAAGCGATTAAGTCCCATTTCCCAGAAGTTTTTGCTGTTGAGATGGAGGGGGCAGCTATTGCTCAGGCAGCGCATGCCCTTAATCTTCCAGTTTTAGTCATCCGAGCTATGAGTGACAATGCCAACCATGAAGCAAACATCTCTTTTGATGAGTTTATTATCGAAGCTGGACGTCGCTCTGCCCAAGTCTTATTAGCCTTTTTGAAAGCTTTAGATTAAGCGGAAATTTGACAGTTTTTCTAGCTTATGATAAGATTTAAGTAAAGAAAAGCTAGAAAACGTTTCAGAGGATATTATGAGTATTGAAATGACCGTCAGTGAGATTGCAGAGGTCTTAGGATTATCTCGCCAAGCAATCAATAACCGTGTCAAAGAATTACCAGAAGAAGACACAGATAAAAATGACAAAGGGGTAACAGTCGTTACCAGAAGTGGATTGATTAAGCTAGAAGAAATCTATAAAAAAACGATTTTTGAAGATGAGCCTGTCAGTGAAGATGTCAAGCAACGTGAACTGATGGAGATTCTGGTTGATGAGAAGAATGCTGAAATTCTTCGTCTCTATGAACAATTAAAAGCCAAGGATCGTCAGTTATCAGAAAAAGACGAGCAGATGCGTATCAAAGACCGTCAGATTGCTGAGAAAGACAAACAACTCGATCAGCAGCAACAATTGACCCTTCAAGCCATGAAGGATCAAGAAAATCTTAAGCTAGAGCTGGACCAAGCAAAAGAAGAAGTCCAATCAACTAAGAAAGGCTTTTTTGCTCGTTTATTTGGAGGATAATCAAGGAGCTGTTTAGGTTAAATGCTAACCTGATGGCTTCTTTTATTTCTAATCTAAATAGTATAGTTGCTCAAGTAATACTCAATGAAAATCAAAGAGCAAACTAGGAAGCTAGCCGCAGGCTGCTCAAAACACTGTTTTGAGGTTGTGGATAGAACTGACGAAGTCAGTAACATATACCTACGGCAAGGCGACGTTGACGTGGTTTGAATTTGATTTTCGAAGAGTATAAAATAACAGTAGAGGAGAGGTATAGAATGGAACGATTAGAAGAGTACATTGCTTTCGATTTAGAATTTAATCAGCACGAGGGACAAACACACTTGATTCAAGTATCGGCAGTGCATTTTAGAGATGGTCAGGAAATAGATGCCTATGATTCTTATGTTCATACCAGTGTACCTCTAAAAAGTTTTATCAATGGTTTGACTGGGATTACAGCCGAGACCTTAAAAGATGCTCCTCCAGTGGAGAAAGTTATAAAAGATTTCCAAGAGTTTGTGGGTTCTTTACACATGGTTGGCTACAATGCTGCTAAAAGTGATTTGCCTATTCTAGCAGAGCATGGTTTAGACTACAGCCTGCAATATAAGGTGGATTTGTATGATGAAGCTTTTGAACGTCGGAGTTCGGATTTACATGGTATTGCCAATCTCAAATTGCAAACCGTTGCCTCCTTTCTTGGATTTCAAGGTCAGTCTCATAATAGCTTAGAGGATGCACGGATGACAGCGCGTGTTTACGAGTCCTTTCTAGAGTCGGATCAAGCTAGAGAATTGTTAGGGGCAGAAAGTAGCCTCTCGAATAATCCTTTTGGAGGCTTGGACTTGTCTCAATTATTTGACTAGGAGTACCTATGAAACCTGAAAAACCTAAAAATCTAGGTTTTAAGCAGATATACTTTAATCTAGATAAAATTCTCTTTCTCTTTTTCTTGACTTTCATGATGATTGAGTTTGTCTGGTTACCATCAAATTCTTGGATTGCTGGACTTTTGCTCCGTCAGACAGGCTATCTCTTTCTTTCTTACAATAATATTTTTGCAATTATAACGGGTTCACCCTTTATTAGTCTTGCTTTATTTGTTCTGGTAATTGTTAATTTATTGGTCGCCTATTACCAGATAGGACTTCTCTTTATTGGTGCTCGGCATTTATTATGTCATGAAAAGAGAACCTTGCTAGAGTACAGTCGCAAGGTCTTTCACCAAAGTTTCTTGTTTATGAAGCAAGTCACGCTTGCAAAGATAGCCTTTATCTTCTTTTATGTCATGATGCTCTTTCCATTGATTCGAAAGATTTTAAAGATTTATTACCTCAATAAAATTGTCATTCCGGACTTTATCGTTGATTATGTGGAAGACAAGTATTGGCTAGTAGGTATAGTGGTTACTATTCTGGCTTTACTGCTATTTTACATTTCAGTGCGTTTCATGTTTGCCCTACCTCAGCTTTTATTTGAAAAGAGAACAGTCAAAGAAGCTGTCAGATACAGTCTAGAGAAGACAAGAAAGCACTCCTGGTTTTATACTTGGAACTTGCTTTGGATTGTCGTCAAAACCTACCTATTTTTCATTCTTCTGTTGATTCCAATCCTAGCAAGTCAAGTGCTGATGGATGGTCTGACTCATAAGGAATCTCTTGTGCTGGGAATTATCAACTTTGTCTTGATTAAGAATTTCCACTACATAGCCTTGACTTATTTTCTCATTAAGTTTGTTTCCTTCCTAACAGGAGAAGAACTAGAGATCACACCAAGGAGAAAGAAAGATCACTGGATGAGATGGGGAGTGATGGGCTGTGCTTGTATCTTTTTCGCTCTTGAGGGTTATGTTTATTTGGAAGCTCCAGTGGCCAATAAACCTTTAATTATCTCTCACAGGGGAGTATCCAATAAGAATGGTGTGCAGAATACAGTTCAATCTTTAGAAAAGACAGCCCAACTAAGTCCAGACTTTGTTGAGACAGATGTTCAGGAAACGAAAGATGGCCAGTTTGTCATGATGCATGATGCCAATATCAAGAATCTGACAGGTGTTAATGCCAATCCACAGGATCTAACTTTGAAAGAATTAACCAAACTCGATATTTCAGAAAATGGTTATCATAGCAAGGTGTCCAGTTTTGATGACTACCTCAATAAAGCCAATGAATTGCATCAAAAACTTCTTATTGAGATTAAAACCAGTCGAAAAGATAGCCCTGATATGATGAAACGCTTTATGGAAAAATATGGAACGGTTCTTAAGCAGAATGGTCACCAAATGCAATCCTTGGACTACCATGTGATTGATCAGGTTTTAGCCTACGATTCTCAAATTCCAATCTATTTCATCCTACCTTATAATAGTATTTTTCCAAGAACCAAGGCTACAGGTTATACCATGGAGTATTCAACTTTAGATGAAAATTTTGTCAACAAGCTTTGGAATACCGATCAGAAATTGTACGTTTGGACCATCAATAGTTCAGAGTCCTTTGATAAATCAGTTCATTTGGGAGCAGATGGAATGATAACAGATGACTTGGAAATGATTCAAGATCAGGTTACTATTGCCCAAGAAGACCCAGAGTATACTGATTTGCTTTTCAAACAGGCTATGGAATTCTTTAATTTTTAGTAAGCAAAAAGAGCCTGATACAAAATAGTTCTCAACCACAAAAAAGCAACGGCAAATACGTTGCTTTTTTGGAGATAAGGGACTATTGTCCTAGGCTCAGTCTTGAGATAAGGTCCTTAGAAACTCGTATTCTGAGGATTTTATTTTAAATCAGAGGTTGGCTCTCGCCAACCTTATTTGATATAGAGTTCTTGATTTTTTAGGACAATTTCACGGACACTTGTAAACTTCTTAAGTTTTTTGATTTCTTCTGGATGAGTGACGAGAGTAATAACATAACCTTCCTTGCCCATACGGCCAGTACGTCCAGCACGGTGAGTGTAGGTTTCGATATCTCTTGGGACATCAAAGTTTACGACGCATTCTAGACTATCGATATCAATTCCACGTGCCAGAAGGTCTGTTGCGAGAAGTAGGGTTAGTTGCTTGTCTTTAAACTTTTCTAAGATAACTTTTCTAAATTTAACATTGACATCACTAGCGAGGGAAACAGCCAAGATATCCCGATACTGTAATTTTTCCTCTGCGCTTCCAAGGTCTGATAGGCTGTTAAAGAAGACCAGACCGCGGAAATCCTCCACATGAGCCAGTTTTCGTAGCATATCCACTCTGTGACGTTGATCTACCTGCATGTAGAAGTGTTGGATGTTGTCCAATTTTTGGTCAGAAAGATCAATGGTACGTGTGTTAGGCGCAATTTTTTCTTTGTTAAACTTGGTCGTCGCACTCATATAGACAAGTTGGTGGTCACGAGGTGCATAGTGAGTAATTTTCTCGACAAAGTGTATCTGAGAATCATCGAGCAATTGGTCAAATTCATCTAGAATGATGGTTTCCACATTCATCATCTTGATTTTTTTTAATTTAATGAGTTCAAAGATACGGCCAGGAGTTCCAATCAGAATTTCTGGTCCTTTTTTTAGACGTTCAATCTGGCGTTTCTGACTCGAACCTGATAAGAAGAGTTGGGCAGTCAAGCCGATAGCTTCTGACCACGTTTTACATACGTCAAAAATCTGTCCAGCAAGCTCCGTATTTGGTGCTAGAATCAAGAGTTGCTGCGCTTTTTTCTTTTGTAGTCTGAGAAGACTTGGTAGAAGGTAAGCTAGGGTCTTACCAGTTCCTGTTGGGCTCACTCCTAGGAGGTTTTCTCCAGCAAGAAGGGGCTCAAATAGTTGGGTTTGAATGGGAGTGAATTCTTGGAAACCGAGTTGGTCACTTAGTTCTTGCCATTCAGTTGGTAGTTTGTTTTTCATTTTTCTGCCTCAAATCTAATGCCAGCAGTCTGGCGCATAGTATATAGTAGCTTATGAACTGAACTTGCATCTTCCAGCCAAGTTTGGTAGAGATTCAGATCTGGTTGCTGGATCATGTGTGCAAATGCAGCGACTTCCTCAGTCATCGTATGAGGAGCCTGTTGGATAGGGAGCTGGACTTGATTTCCTTGGTGGTCTGTAAAAATAGCTGAGCGGATATGCTCGATGGTGTTGAGGGTCAAGGTTCCATCTGTCGTATAAATTTCGCAAGGAAGATTGGAAGTGATGTTTTTCCCAGCTTTTATATGAATTTGAAAGTCAGGGTATAAGAGGATTCCGTCTCCATTCAGGTCCATGCTATTGTCAAGTTGTTGAGCCTGATAGGTCGCGTCTTGAGCTTTTCCAAAGAGACGAACGGCAGCGTAGAGAGGATAGATCCCCAAATCCATAAGCGCTCCACCAGCAAAACGGTCTGAAAAGACATTTGGTGTCTGTTCAGCTAACAAGTCCGGCATTTTGGAAGAATACTTGGCATAGTTGAAATCTGCCCCTAAAATTTGCTTGTCTGCTAAAAAGTTTTTGATAGTAGTAAAAGCTTCTTCGTGGTAATTACGAGCTGCTTCGAAGATAAAACAGTGATTTTTCTCAGCTGTTTGAACCAAATCCAGCCATTCTTGTGGTTGAGTGACAGCTGGCTTTTCAAGAATGACATGTTTTCCTGCAGACAGGGCAGACTTGGCTTGAGCAAAATGCAAGGAGTTTGGGCTAGCAATATAGACCACATCAAAGGAGCTCTTGAAGAAGTCCTCTACTTGATCAAAGAGTTGGATATTCTGATAGCGAGAAGCAAAGGTTGCCGCAGTTTCTAGTCTTCTAGAATAGACTGCGACCAGCTTGTATTCTCCACTGGAATAGGCTGCTTCTATGAAGTGGTGGCTGATAGCCCCTGTTCCGATGACACCTAATTTAAGCATAGTTACTCCTTTTCCGATTTCAAATCCTTCTTTCATTATAACATAGATAGACGGGACTATCCAACAGAGGGTAAAAAATTTCAAATAAGCTACTAGGTCTTTTCCAAAGAAAGTGGTACAATAATGAGATGAGTGAATGAAATGGGAGGGAAAATGAGGTTATTACCTATAAGAAAAATATCACGTCAGTCTAAGAGGCTAGCGCTTTTTTTGACTTTTTGTGCAGGTTATGTAGATGCCTATACGTTTATTGTGCGAGGGAATACTCTTGTAGCTGGACAAACTGGGAATGTCGTCTTTCTATCAGTGGGGCTCATTCAACACAATGTTTCAGATGCTAGTGCCAAAGTAATGACCTTGCTAGCTTTTATGATGGGGGTCTTTTTACTAACAATTTATAAGGAAAAATTGAGAATTGTGAAAAAACCGATTCTGTCATTGATTCCTTTGGCAATCCTATCAATCATTATTGGTTTTGTGCCGCAAACTGTAGATAATATCTATCTAGTACCGCCCTTGGCCTTCTGTATGGGGTTGGTGACAACTGCTTTTGGAGAAGTGTCGGGTATTGCCTATAATAACGCTTTTATGACGGGGAATATCAAACGGACCATGCTAGCTTTTGGAGATTATTTTAGGACCAAGCACACACCATTTTTACGTGAAGGATTCATATTTGTTAGCCTGCTTAGTAGTTTTGTCTTTGGCGTTGTCTTTTCAGCCTATTTGACGATTTTCTATCATGAAAAGACCATTCTTGGTGTTCCTATTATGATGAGCATTTTTTACATTAGCATGCTTTTTGCCTCTTGGCGAAAAAAAGTAAAAGAAAAAGCTTGATTTTAGGTGTTATTACTTGTAAGAAAATAGGAGATATGCTATACTTGAAGAGTTGACTATGCACGATCCTGTGCAACCGCACGAACATCGTTGCTTGATTATTCAAGTTTAAGTGGTTCGTCCCACGATGCTAGGCGAGTCTTCACAAAAAATTCGGGGAAACCCATAAAAATCATAGGAGGTGCATAATGAGCACATACGCAATTATCAAAACTGGCGGAAAACAAGTTAAAGTTGAAGTTGGTCAAGCAGTTTACGTTGAAAAATTGAACGTTGAAGCTGGTCAAGAAGTTACTTTTAACGAAGTTGTTCTTGTTGGTGGTGAAAACACTGTTGTCGGAACTCCACTTGTTGCTGGAGCTACTGTAGTTGGAACTGTTGAAAAACAAGGAAAACAAAAGAAAGTTGTTACTTACAAGTACAAACCTAAAAAAGGTAGCCACCGTAAACAAGGTCACCGTCAACCATATACAAAAGTTGTCATCAACGCAATCAACGCTTAATTTTAAGGAGAACACATGATACAAGCAGTCTTTGAGAGAGCCGAAGATGGCGAGCTGAGGAGTGCGGAAATTACTGGACACGCCGAGAGTGGCGAATACGGCTTAGATGTCGTGTGTGCATCGGTTTCTACGCTTGCCATTAACTTTATCAATTCTATTGAGAAATTTGCAGGCTATGAACCAATCCTAGAATTAAACGAAGATGAAGGTGGCTATCTGATGGTTGAAATACCAAAAGATCTTCCTTCACACCAGAGAGAGATGACCCAGTTATTCTTTGAATCATTTTTCTTAGGTATGGCAAACTTATCGGAGAACTCTTCTGAGTTCGTCCAAACCAGAGTTATCACAGAAAACTAACACGGAGGAAAACATTATGTTAAAAATGACTCTTAACAACTTGCAACTTTTCGCCCACAAAAAAGGTGGAGGTTCTACATCAAACGGACGTGATTCACAAGCTAAACGTCTTGGAGCTAAAGCAGCTGACGGACAAACTGTAACAGGTGGATCAATCCTTTACCGTCAACGTGGTACACACATCTACCCAGGTGTAAACGTTGGACGTGGTGGAGACGATACTTTGTTCGCTAAAGTTGAGGGCGTAGTACGCTTTGAACGTAAAGGACGCGATAAAAAGCAGGTTTCTGTTTACCCAATCGCTAAATAAAAAGGTCCAGTGAACCTTTTTATCCCGAGCCTTGAAATGTAAAGGCGAGGAAGCTAGAAATAGCATTAAATAAGGCTTTCCGAGTTTTCGGAGAGCCTCTTTTTTTGTTTTGATACCCATGATTTTTTTCGTTCTTAGTGTAGATGAATTTTATGAGTAACATTATTTTTCTTCGATGGAAAACTTCTAAAATATGGTATAATGAAAAGATAAAGAAGTTGGGGGTAGAAGATGAACATTCAACAATTACGCTATGTTGTTGCCATTGCCAATAGTGGGACTTTCCGTGAAGCTGCTGAAAAGATGTATGTTAGTCAGCCGAGTCTGTCCATTTCTGTTCGTGATTTGGAAAAAGAGTTGGGTTTTAAGATTTTCCGTCGGACCAGCTCAGGGACTTTCTTGACCCGTCGTGGTATGGAATTTTACGAAAAAGCGCAAGAATTGGTTAAAGGATTTGATATTTTTCAAAATCAGTATGCCAATCCTGAAGAAGAAAAAGATGAATTTTCCATTGCTAGTCAGCACTATGACTTCTTGCCACCGACGATTACGGCTTTTTCAGAGCGCTATCCTGACTATAAGAACTTTCGTATTTTTGAATCAACTACTGTTCAAATCTTAGACGAAGTGGCCCAAGGGCACAGTGAGATTGGGATTATCTACCTCAACAATCAAAATAAAAAAGGGATCATGCAACGGGTTGAAAAGTTAGGCCTTGAGGTCATTGAATTGATTCCCTTTCATACCCATATTTATCTTCGTGAAGGGCATCCTTTAGCCCAGAAAGAGGAATTGGTCATGGAGGATTTAGCTGATTTACCAACGGTTCGTTTTACTCAAGAGAAAGACGAGTACCTTTATTATTCAGAGAATTTTGTCGATACCAGTGCTAGCTCACAGATGTTTAATGTGACAGACCGTGCTACCTTGAATGGTATTTTAGAGCGGACGGACGCCTATGCGACAGGTTCTGGATTTTTAGATAGTGATAGTGTTAATGGTATCACAGTTATTCGTCTCAAGGATAACCTAGATAATCGCATGGTTTATGTTAAACGTGAAGAAGTGGAGCTGAGTCAAGCTGGGACTCTCTTTGTAGAAGTTATGCAAGAATATTTTAATCAGAAGAGGAAATCATGAAAAAAAGAGGAATAGTGGCAGTCATTGTACTGCTTTTGATTGGGCTTGATCAGTTGGTAAAATCCTATATCGTCCAGCAAATTCCATTGGGTGAAGTACGATCTTGGATTCCCAATTTCGTTAGCTTGACCTACCTGCAAAATCGAGGGGCAGCCTTTTCTATCTTACAAGATCAGCAGTTGTTATTCGCTGTCATTACTCTGGTTGTCGTGGTTGGTGCCATTTGGTATTTACATAAACACATGGAGGACTCACTCTGGATGGTCTTGGGTTTGACCTTGATTATTGCAGGTGGTCTTGGAAACTTTATTGACAGGATCAGTCAGGGCTTTGTTGTGGATATGTTTCATGTGGACTTTATCAATTTTGCAATTTTCAATGTGGCAGATAGCTATCTGACTGTTGGAGTGATTATTTTATTGATTGCAATGCTAAAAGAGGAAATAAATGGAAATTAAAATTGAAACTGGTGGCCTGCGTTTGGATAAGGCTTTGTCGGATTTGACAGAATTATCACGCAGTCTCGCGAATGAACAAATCAAATCAGGCCAGGTCTTGGTCAATGGTCAAGTCAAGAAAGCTAAATACACTGTCCAAGAGGGCGATGTCGTCACTTACCATGTACCAGAGCCTGAGGTCTTAGAGTATGTGGCTGAGAATCTTCCGCTAGATATCATCTACCAAGATGAGGATGTGGCCGTCGTTAACAAGCCTCAAGGAATGGTTGTGCATCCGAGTGCTGGTCATACCAGTGGAACCCTAGTCAATGCCCTTATGTATCATATTAAGGATTTGTCGGGTATCAATGGGGTTCTGCGTCCAGGAATTGTTCACCGTATTGATAAGGATACGTCAGGCCTTCTCATGATTGCTAAAAATGATGAGGCGCATCTAGCACTTGCCCAAGAGCTTAAGGATAAAAAGTCTCTCCGCAAATATTGGGCCATTGTTCATGGAAATCTTCCCAATGATCGAGGTGTGATTGAAGCACCGATTGGTCGTAGTGAAAAAGACCGTAAGAAACAGGCTGTGACTGCGAAAGGTAAGCCTGCGGTAACCCGTTTCCACGTCTTGGAACGCTTTGGTGATTATAGCTTAGTGGAGTTGCAACTGGAGACAGGGCGCACCCATCAGATTCGTGTTCACATGGCTTATATCGGTCATCCAGTCGCTGGTGATGAAGTCTATGGTCCTCGCAAGACTTTGAAAGGACATGGACAGTTTCTTCATGCCAAGACGCTAGGTTTTACTCATCCGAGAACAGGTGAGACACTAGAATTTACAGCAGATATCCCAGATATTTTTAAGGAAACCTTGGAGAGATTGAGGAAGAATTAGACGTGAAAAAAGGTTGAGATGACTTGTCTCGACCTTTTTCCTATCAACTCTTTTCTATTTCCTGTCATTCATGTTATAATGGATAAATATGAAGAATCGGAGTGAGACTATGAAATACAAACGGATTGTCTTTAAGGTAGGGACTTCTTCTCTGACGAATGAGGATGGGAGTTTATCACGTAGTAAGGTAAAAGCTATTACCCAGCAATTGGCTATGTTGCACGAGGCTGGTCATGAATTGATTTTGGTGTCGTCAGGTGCCATTGCGGCTGGTTTTGGAGCTTTAGGATTTAAAAAGCGTCCGACAAAGATTGCTGATAAACAGGCTTCAGCAGCGGTAGGACAGGGTCTTTTGTTGGAAGAATACACGACCAATCTTCTCTTGCGCCAAATCGTTTCAGCACAAATCTTGCTGACCCAGGACGACTTTGTGGATAAGCGCCGTTATAAAAATGCCCATCAGGCCTTGTCTGTTTTACTTAGCCGTGGGGCGATTCCTATCATCAACGAGAATGATAGTGTTGTTATTGATGAACTCAAGGTTGGGGATAATGACACTCTGAGTGCTCAGGTAGCAGCCATGGTCCAAGCTGACCTTTTAGTCCTCTTGACAGACGTAGACGGCCTCTATACAGGAAATCCTAATTCAGATCCAAGAGCCAAACGCTTGGAGAAAATCGAGACCATCAATCGTGAGATTATTGATATGGCTGGTGGAGCTGGTTCTTCAAACGGAACAGGTGGCATGTTAACCAAAATCAAGGCTGCAACTATCGCGACAGAATCAGGAGTTCCTGTTTATATCTGCTCATCCTTGAAGTCAGACGCTATGATTGAGGCGGCTGAGGAGACCAAGGATGGTTCCTACTTTGTTGCGCAAGAGAAGGGACTTCGTACCCAGAAACAATGGCTGGCTTTTTATGCTCAGAGTCAAGGTTCTATTTGGGTTGATAAAGGTGCTGCAGAAGCTCTCTCTCAACATGGCAAGAGTCTCCTTTTATCTGGTATTGTTGACGCAGAAGGAGCCTTTTCTTACGGTGATATCGTGACAGTATTTGACAAGGAAAGTGGAAAATCACTTGGAAAAGGACGCGTGCAATTTGGTGCATCTGCTTTGGAGGATATGTTGCGTTCTCAAAAAGCCAAGGGGGTCTTGATTCACCGTGACGATTGGATTTCCATTACTCCTGAAATCCAACTACTCTTTACAGAATTTTAGAGGTAAACTATGGTAAGTACACAAGAACAATTTGAACAGGTACAGGCCGTTAAAAAATCAATCAACACAGCCAGTGAAGTCGTGAAAAACCAAGCTCTGCTAGCCATGGCTGATCACTTAGTGGCTGCTACTGAGGAAATTTTAGCGGCCAATGCCCTCGATATGGAAGCTGCTAAGGGTAAAATCTCAGATGTGATGCTGGATCGTCTTTATTTGGATGCAGGGCGTATAGAAGCAATGGCAACTGGGATTCGTGAAGTGGTTGCCTTACCAGATCCAATAGGTGAAGTTTTAGAAACAAGTCATCTTGAAAATGGTTTGGTTATCACCAAAAAACGTGTGGCTATGGGTGTTATCGGTATTATCTATGAAAGCCGTCCAAATGTGACGTCTGACGCGGCTGCTTTGGCTCTCAAGAGTGGAAATGCGGTTGTTCTTCGTAGTGGGAAGGATGCCTATCAAACTGCCCATGCCATTGTCACAGCCTTGAAGAAGGGCTTGGAAACGACTACTATTCACCCAGATGTGATTCAACTGGTGGAAGATACCAGCCGTGAAAGCAGCTATGCCATGATGAAGGCCAAGGGATATCTAGACCTTCTCATTCCTCGTGGAGGGGCTGGTTTGATCAATGCAGTGGTTGAAAATGCTATTGTACCAGTTATCGAGACAGGAACTGGGATTGTCCATGTTTATGTCGACAAGGACGCAGATGATGACAAGGCACTGTCTATCATCAACAATGCAAAAACCAGTCGTCCTTCTGTATGTAATGCCATGGAGGTTCTACTTGTTCATGAAGCCAAGGCAGAAGATTTCCTTCCTCGCTTGGAGCAAGTGCTGGTTGAGAATCGAAAAGAAGCTGGACTGGAAGCAATTCAATTCCGCTTGGATGAGAAAGCAAGCCAGTTTGTTTCAGGTCACGCAGCTGAAGCACAAGACTTTGATACCGAGTTTTTAGACTATGTATTAGCTGTTAAGGTTGTGAGCAGTTTAGAAGAAGCGGTTGCCCATATTGAAGCCCACAGTACCCATCATTCGGATGCCATTGTGACTGAAAATGCTGAAGCTGCAGCTTACTTTACAGATCAAGTGGACTCTGCAGCGGTGTATGTTAATGCCTCAACTCGTTTCACAGATGGAGGCCAATTTGGTCTTGGTTGTGAAATGGGGATTTCAACTCAGAAACTGCACGCGCGTGGTCCAATGGGCTTGAAAGAGTTGACCAGCTACAAGTATGTGATTGCTGGTGATGGGCAGATAAGGGAGTAAGAGATGAAGATTGGATTTATCGGTTTGGGGAATATGGGTGCTAGTTTGGCCAAGGCTGTTTTGCAGGCCAAGACGGGTGATGACCTTCTCCTTGCCAATCGTAGTCAAGCCAAGGTAGATGCTTTCATTGCTGACTTTGGCGGTCAGGCTTCTAAAAATGAAGAAATTTTTGCAGAAGCAGATGTGATTTTTCTAGGAGTAAAGCCTGCACAGTTCTCAGACTTGCTTTCTCAATACCAGACCATCCTTGAAAAACGAGAAAGTCTTCTTTTGATTTCGATGGCAGCTGGATTGACCTTGGAAAAACTGGCTAGTCTTCTTCCAAGTCAGCACCGAATTATTCGTATGATGCCAAATACCCCAGCTTCTATCGGTCAAGGAGTGATTAGCTATGCCTTGTCTCCTAATTGCAGGGCTGAGGACAGTGCTCTCTTTTGTCAGCTTTTAACCAAGGCTGGACTCTTGGTTGAACTTGGGGAAGGCTTAATCGACGCTGCGACAGGTCTTGCAGGCTGTGGGCCGGCCTTTGTCTATCTCTTTATCGAGGCCTTGGCAGATGCGGGCGTTCAGACAGGATTGCCACGAGAAACGGCATTGAAAATGGCAGCACAAACTGTGGTAGGAGCTGGTCAATTGGTTCTTGAAAGTCAGCAACATCCTGGAGTATTGAAAGACCAAGTCTGTAGCCCAGGCGGTTCGACTATCGCTGGTGTAGCAAGCCTAGAAGCGCATGCTTTCCGAGGAACAGTCATGGATGCAGTTGGTCAAGCCTACAAACGAACACAAGAATTAGGTAAATAAGAGGTAGTTTTATCTGCCTCTTTTATGGTGGTTGATACTCTTCGAAAATCTCTTCAAACTGCATCAGCTTCCATCTGCAACCTCAAAACAGTGTTTTGAGCAACCTGCGGCTAGCTTCCTAGTTTGCTCTTTGATTTTCATTAAGTATGAAATGAGAAGACAAAAAGATTGTCACAAACCCCTATTTTTTTGATAGAATAGAAGTAGTAAAAAAGAAATGAGTTAGACATGTCAAAAGGATTTTTAGTCTCTCTTGAGGGACCAGAGGGAGCAGGAAAGACCAGTGTTTTAGAGGCTCTTCTACCAATTTTAGAGGAAAAAGGGGTAGAGGTGCTGACGACCCGTGAACCTGGCGGAGTCTTGATAGGAGAGAAGATTCGGGAAGTAATTTTGGATCCAAGTCATACTCAGATGGATGCGAAGACAGAACTTCTTCTCTATATCGCCAGTCGCAGACAGCACTTGGTGGAAAAAGTTCTTCCAGCACTTGAAGCTGGCAAGTTGGTCATTATGGACCGCTTCATCGATAGTTCTCTTGCATATCAGGGATTTGGTCGTGGCTTGGATATTGACGCCATTGATTGGCTCAATCGGTTTGCGACAGATGGGCTTAAACCTGATTTGACACTCTATTTTGACATCGAGGTGGAAGAAGGACTGGCTCGCATTGCTGCTAATAGCAACCGTGAGGTCAATCGTTTGGACTTGGAAGGGTTGGACTTGCATAAAAAAGTCCGTCAAGGCTATCTTTCTCTTCTGGACAAAGAAGGAAATCGCATTGTTAAGATTGATGCGAGTTTTCCTTTGGAGCAGGTTGTGGAAACTACCAAGGCTGTCTTGTTTGATAGAATGGGCTTGACTAAATGAAACAAGATCAACTAAAGGCCTGGCAGCCAGAACAGTTTGACCGCTTTGTCCGTATCTTGGAGCAAGACCAGCTCAATCATGCTTATCTCTTTTCAGGTTTCTTTGGAAGCTTGGAAATGGCTCAATTTCTAGCTAAGAGCCTCTTTTGTACGGATAAGGTAGGCGTTTTACCATGTGAGAAATGCCGAAATTGTAAGCTGATTGAACAGGGAGAATTTCCCGATGTCACCTTGATTAAACCAGTTAATCAGGTCATTAAGACAGAACGCATTCGGGAATTGGTGGGACAATTTTCCCAAGCAGGGATTGAAAGCCAGCAGCAGGTCTTTATTATCGAGCAAGCTGAGAAAATGCATCCTAATGCAGCCAATTCTCTGCTCAAGGTCATCGAAGAACCCCAGAGTGAGGTTTATATTTTCTTCTTGACCAGCGATGAGGAAAAGATCTTACCAACCATCCGAAGTCGGACGCAAATTTTTCACTTTAAAAAGCAAGAAGAAAAACTTATCTTGCTCTTAGAACAAGCAGGTCTGGTCAAGAAAAAAGCGACTCTTTTAGCCCAGTTTAGTCAATCGCGAGCTGAAGCAGAAAAGTTGGCTAATCAGGCAAGTTTTTGGACATTGGTCGATGAAAGTGAACGCCTGCTGACTTGGTTAGTAGCTAATAAAAAAGAAAGTTATTTGCAAGTTGCCAAACTAGCTAGCTTGGCAGATGATAAGGAAAAACAAGATCAGGTTTTACGGATTCTTGAAGTTCTCTGTGGACAAGATATCCTACAAGCAAGAGTAAGAGTGATTTTACAAGATTTGCTAGAAGCTAGAAAAATGTGGCAAGCTAATGTCAGCTTTCAAAATGCCATGGAATATCTGGTCTTGAAAGAAATATAAACTCAAAAATGATCGATAAAGAAAGGAAAGGGCTGTTTTATGGACAAAAAAGAATTATTTGACGCGCTAGATGATTTTTCCCAACAGTTACTAGTGACCTTGGCCGATGTGGAAGCCATCAAGAAAAATCTCAAGAGCCTGGTAGAGGAAAATACAGCTCTTCGCTTGGAAAATAGTAAGTTGCGAGAACGCTTGGGTGAGGTGGAAGCAGATGCTCCCGTCAAGGCCAAGCATGTTCGCGAAAGTGTCCGTCGCATTTACCGTGATGGATTTCACGTATGTAATGATTTTTATGGACAACGTCGAGAGCAGGATGAGGAATGTATGTTCTGTGACGAGTTGTTATACAGGGAGTAGGCATGCAGATTCAAAAAAGTTTTAAGGGACAGTCTCCCTACGGCAAGCTGTACCTAGTGGCAACGCCGATTGGCAATTTAGATGATATGACCTTTCGAGCTATCCAGACCTTGAAAGAAGTGGACTGGATTGCTGCTGAGGACACGCGCAATACAGGTCTATTGCTCAAGCATTTTGACATTTCTACCAAGCAAATCAGTTTTCATGAGCACAATGCCAAGGAAAAGATTCCTGATTTGATTGGTTTCCTGAAAGCAGGGCAAAGTATTGCTCAGGTATCCGACGCGGGTCTGCCTAGCATCTCAGACCCTGGTCATGATTTGGTTAAGGCAGCAATTGAGGAAGAAATTGCGGTTGTGACTGTTCCAGGTGCCTCTGCAGGAATTTCTGCCTTGATTGCCAGTGGTTTAGCGCCACAGCCACATATCTTTTACGGCTTTTTACCGAGAAAATCAGGCCAGCAAAAGCAATTTTTTGACTCGAAAAAAGACTATCCTGAAACTCAAATTTTCTATGAATCGCCTCATCGTGTGGCAGATACGTTAGAAAATATGCTAGAAGTCTATGGTGACCGCTCGGTCGTTTTGGTCAGGGAATTGACTAAAATCTATGAAGAATACCAAAGAGGTACCATTTCTGAATTGCTGGAAAGTATCGCTGCAACGCCACTCAAGGGAGAATGCCTTCTCATCGTTGAAGGTGCCAGTCAGGATGTGGAGGAAAAAGACGAGGAGGACTTGTTCTTAGAAATTCAAGTCCGCATCCAGCAAGGCATGAAGAAAAACCAAGCTATTAAGGAAATTGCTAAGATTTACCAGTGGAATAAAAGTCAGCTCTACGCTGCCTACCACGACTGGGAAGAAAATCAAGAAAATGACTAAACAGGGAAGTTTGCCTTCTTCCCTTTTTTTGTTATACTAGTAGAAGAAAAAATTAGAAAGATTTGTGGGAGTGAAAAAGTCTGGGGGACTTTTTCAGCCTGAGCCAGGAAATTCGAAAACTCTTAAGTTTGATTGGCTTTTTCAATGTGAACCTTGTCTTCACACTCCCAAAGAGGTATTAGTGTCGTGTCTCAATCTTATATCAATGTTATCGGTGCTGGTTTGGCAGGTTCTGAAGCTGCCTACCAAATTGCAGAGCGTGGTATTCCAGTTAAACTTTATGAAATGCGTGGTGTCAAGTCAACACCCCAGCACAAAACAGACAATTTTGCAGAGTTGGTTTGTTCCAATTCTCTTCGAGGGGATGCTTTGACAAATGCAGTGGGTCTCCTCAAGGAAGAAATGCGTCGCTTGGGTTCTGTTATTTTGAAATCTGCTGAGGCTACACGTGTTCCCGCTGGAGGAGCCCTTGCAGTGGACCGTGATGGTTTCTCCCAAATGGTGACCGAAAAAGTGGCCAACCACCCCTTGATTGAAGTGGTTCGTGATGAAATTACAGAATTGCCGACTGATGTAATCACAGTTGTCGCTACTGGTCCCTTGACTAGCGATGCCTTGGCTGAAAAGATTCATGCTCTTAATGACGGCGATGGTTTCTATTTCTACGATGCGGCAGCCCCTATTATCGACGTCAACACTATCGATATGAGCAAGGTCTATCTCAAGTCTCGTTATGATAAGGGAGAAGCGGCCTATCTCAACGCTCCAATGACCAAGCAAGAGTTTATGGATTTCCATGAAGCCTTGGTTAATGCGGAAGAAGCACCGCTCAATTCTTTTGAAAAAGAAAAGTACTTTGAAGGCTGTATGCCTATCGAAGTCATGGCTAAACGTGGTATTAAAACCATGCTTTATGGTCCTATGAAACCAGTCGGTTTGGAGTATCCAGATGACTACACAGGACCTCGTGATGGAGAATTCAAAACACCTTATGCGGTGGTTCAGCTTCGTCAGGACAATGCTGCTGGTAGTCTCTATAATATCGTTGGTTTCCAGACCCACCTCAAATGGGGAGAACAAAAGCGTGTTTTCCAAATGATTCCAGGACTTGAGAATGCGGAGTTTGTTCGTTATGGTGTTATGCACCGCAATTCTTACATGGATTCACCAAATCTTCTTGAACAGACTTATCGTTCTAAGAAACAACCCAATCTCTTCTTTGCTGGTCAGATGACGGGTGTGGAAGGCTATGTTGAATCAGCAGCGTCAGGCTTAGTTGCGGGTATTAACGCGGCTCGTCTTTTCAAGGGAGAAAGCGAGGCTATTTTCCCAGAGACGACGGCTATCGGAAGTCTAGCTCATTACATCACCCATGCCGATAGCAAACATTTCCAACCAATGAATGTCAATTTCGGAATCATCAAGGAGTTGGAAGGCGAACGTATCCGTGATAAGAAGGCTCGTTATGAAAAAATTGCAGAGCGTGCTCTTAGCGACTTAGAGGAATTTTTAACGGTCTAATTTTTTTGAAAGAATTGCTCATGATACTATAAAAATCTTAGAAATTGTGATAAAATAGGTAGGATAAAAGAAGGAGAGTGAAAATGGCGAATCCCAAGTATAAACGTATTTTAATCAAGTTATCAGGTGAAGCCCTTGCCGGTGAACGAGGCGTAGGGATTGATATCCAAACAGTTCAAACAATCGCAAAAGAGATTCAAGAAGTTCATAACTTAGGTATCGAAATTGCCCTTGTTATTGGTGGAGGAAATCTCTGGCGTGGAGAACCTGCAGCAGAAGCAGGTATGGACCGCGTTCAGGCAGATTACACAGGAATGCTTGGGACTGTTATGAATGCTCTTGTGATGGCAGATTCATTGCAACAAGTTGGGGTTGATACACGTGTGCAAACAGCTATTGCTATGCAACAAGTGGCAGAGCCTTATGTCCGTGGACGTGCCCTTCGTCACCTTGAAAAAGGACGTATCGTTATCTTTGGTGCCGGAATTGGTTCACCTTACTTCTCAACAGATACAACAGCGGCTCTTCGTGCAGCTGAAATCGAAGCGGATGCCATCCTTATGGCCAAAAATGGTGTCGATGGTGTTTACAATGCCGATCCTAAGAAGGACAAGACAGCTGTTAAATTTGAAGAATTGACCCACCGTGATGTTATCAATAAAGGTCTTCGTATCATGGACTCAACAGCTTCAACCCTCTCAATGGATAACGACATTGACTTGGTTGTCTTCAACATGAACCAACCAGGCAATATCAAACGTGTCGTATTTGGTGAAAATATCGGAACAACAGTTTCAAATAATATTGAAGAAAAGGAATAAGAAAGATTATGGCTAACGCAATTATTGAAAAAGCTAAAGAGAGAATGACCCAGTCTCACCAATCACTTGCTCGTGAATTTGGTGGTATCCGTGCAGGCCGTGCCAATGCAAGTTTGCTTGACCGTGTACATGTAGAATACTATGGAGTAGAAACTCCTCTTAACCAAATCGCTTCAATTACCATTCCAGAAGCGCGTGTTTTGTTGGTAACACCATTTGACAAGTCTTCATTGAAAGACATCGAACGTGCCTTGAATGCTTCTGATCTTGGTATCACACCAGCTAACGACGGTTCTGTGATCCGCTTGGTGATCCCAGCTCTTACAGAAGAAACTCGTCGTGACCTTGCTAAAGAAGTGAAGAAGGTCGGTGAGAATGCTAAAGTGGCTGTCCGCAATATCCGTCGTGATGCTATGGATGAAGCTAAGAAACAAGAAAAAGCAAAAGAAATCACTGAAGACGAATTGAAGACTCTTGAAAAAGACATTCAAAAAGTAACAGACGATGCTGTCAAACACATCGACGACATGACTGCCAACAAAGAGAAAGAACTTTTGGAAGTCTAAAAATAAACAGAAAAACTCAGTTGGCATTGCTGGCTGAGTTTTATTCGAAAGAAGGAAATATGAATACAAATCTTGCAAGTTTTATCGTTGGACTGATCATCGATGAAAACGACCGTTTTTACTTTGTGCAAAAGGATGGTCAAACCTATGCTCTTGCTAAGGAAGAAGGTCAACATACAGTAGGGGATACGGTCAAAGGTTTTGCCTACACGGATATGAAGCAAAAACTCCGCCTGACAACCATAGAAGTGACTGCCACTCAGGACCAATTTGGTTGGGGCCGTGTCACAGAAGTTCGTAAGGACTTGGGTGTCTTTGTGGATACAGGCCTTCCTGACAAGGAAATCGTTGTGTCACTCGATATTCTCCCTGAGCTTAAGGAACTCTGGCCTAAGAAGGGCGACCAACTCTACATCCGTCTTGAAGTGGACAAGAAAGACCGTATCTGGGGACTCTTGGCTTATCAAGAAGACTTTCAACGTCTGGCTCGTCCTGCCTACAACAACATGCAGAACCAAAACTGGCCAGCCATTGTATACCGTCTCAAGCTGTCAGGAACTTTTGTTTACCTGCCAGAAAATAACATGCTTGGCTTTATCCATCCTAGCGAGCGTTACGCAGAGCCACGTTTGGGACAAGTTCTAGATGCGCGTGTCATTGGTTTCCGTGAAGTGGACCGTACCTTGAACCTCTCTCTCAAACCACGTTCCTTTGAAATGTTGGAAAATGATGCACAGATGATTTTGACCTATTTGGAAAGCAATGGCGGTTTCATGACCTTAAATGATAAGTCATCTCCAGACGATATCAAGGCAACCTTTGGCATTTCTAAAGGTCAGTTTAAAAAAGCTTTAGGTGGTCTTATGAAGGCTGGTAAAATCAAGCAAGACCAGTTTGGGACAGAATTGATTTAGGGTGGCATATGAGAAAATCATTTTACACTTGGCTCATGACTGAGCGTAATCCTAAAAGTAACAGTCCCAAAGCCATCTTAGCAGACCTCGCTTTTGAAGAGTCGGCCTTTCCAAAACATACAGATGATTTCGATGAGGTGAGTCGCTTTTTGGAAGAACATGCCAGCTTCTCTTTTAACCTAGGAGACTTTGACGCTATATGGCAAGAATACTTAGAACACTAGCATGATTCACTGGGTTTGGGCTAGTAATTTCTCCATACCTCTGCTATAATAAAAAGAAATAAAAGGATTAGAGAGGTTCTTTATTTGAAGGAACATTCAATAGACATTCAACTGAGTCATCCAGATGACCTGTTTCATCTTTTTGGTTCCAATGAGCGCCATCTTCGTTTGATGGAAGAAGAGCTTGATGTGGTGATTCATGCTCGTACGGAGATTGTCCAGGTTTTGGGAGAAGAGACTGCCTGTGAGGAAGCCCGTCAGGTTATCCAAGCCTTGATGGTCTTGGTGAATCGTGGGATGACCGTTGGTACGCCAGATGTGGTGACTGCAATTAGTATGGTCAAAAACGATGAAATTGACAAGTTTGTCGCTCTTTACGAAGAAGAAATCATCAAGGATAATACTGGGAAGCCTATCCGTGTCAAAACCTTGGGTCAAAAACTTTATGTGGACAGTGTTAAACAGCATGATGTGACCTTTGGAATTGGGCCAGCAGGTACAGGGAAGACCTTCCTTGCAGTGACCTTGGCTGTGACAGCTCTTAAACGTGGTCAGGTCAAACGGATTATCCTAACTCGTCCAGCAGTGGAAGCAGGAGAAAGTCTAGGATTTCTTCCGGGTGATCTTAAGGAGAAGGTGGATCCTTACCTTCGACCTGTTTATGATGCCTTGTATCAGATTCTGGGAAAAGACCAAACAACTCGACTCATGGAGCGTGAAATTATCGAGATTGCGCCCCTTGCCTATATGCGTGGACGGACCTTGGATGATGCCTTTGTCATTCTCGATGAGGCGCAAAATACGACCATCATGCAGATGAAAATGTTCTTGACTCGTTTAGGTTTTAATTCTAAGATGATTGTCAATGGAGATATCAGCCAGATTGACCTGCCACGCAATGTCAAGTCAGGTTTGATTGATGCTCAGGAGAAACTCAAGAACATCCATCAGATTGACTTTGTTCATTTTTCAGCCAAGGATGTGGTTCGCCATCCTGTTGTCGCTCAGATTATTCGAGCTTATGAACCAGCTCCAATTAAAAATGAAGAGCGTGAAGAAGTTCAAGAAGAAACAGAATAGCAAAAAAGAGCAGTTCAGGTGGAATTGCTCTTTCTTTTATCTGATAATTAGATTTTTATACTAGTTCATCAATTGGAGTATGTTTTTTATCGAGATCTTGGGCTACTGGAAGACTGGTTAAGTAACCTTGATAAGTGGTAACACCTTGGCGCAAGCCCTCATCTTCAGCAATTGCTTGCACAAATCCTTTTTCTGCCAAAGCTTCGATATAAGGAAGAGTGACATTGGTTAAGGCAATGGTTGAAGTACGGGCTACCGCACCGGGGATGTTGGCAACGGCATAGTGGAGCACACCGTGTTTTTCATAGACAGGCTCATCGTGTGTTGTAACACGGTCAGCTGTTTCGATAACACCACCTTGGTCAACAGCAACGTCAACGATGACTGATCCTGGACGCATTTGTTTGACCATCTCATCTGTCACCAATTTTGGTGCTTTGGCACCTGGGATGAGAACCGCTCCAATAACAACATCCGCATCTCTCACACTGGCTTCAATGTTAAATGAATTGGACATGAGAGTTTGAATTTGGTGACCAAAGACATCTTCGAGAACTGAAAGACGTTTAGCACTGATATCAAGGATGGTTACTTGAGCACCAAGACCTAAAGCAATACGGGCAGCATGGGTCCCTACGACACCACCACCGATGATAGTGACTTTTCCTTTTGGTACACCCGGTACACCACCAAGTAGGACACCAGAACCTCCTGCTTGCTTAGTTAGGAAATGAGCACCGATTTGGACTGCCATACGGCCTGCAACTTCACTCATAGGAACGAGGAGTGGTAATTGACCTTGGGAATCACGGACAGTTTCATAGGCAATCCCTGTTGTTTTTGCTGCTAGCATAGCATCTGCTAATTCTGGAGCAGCGGCCATGTGCAAGTAGGTGAAGAGAAGCAGGTCGTCACGCAAGTACTCATATTCAGAAGTTAATGGTTCTTTTACTTTCACGACTAACTCTGCAGCCCAGGCTTCACCAGCAGTAGCGACAATCTCAGCTCCTTGCTTTTGATAGTCAGCATCAGTAAAGCCAGAACCGAGACCAGCATTTGTTTCGATAAGGACGCGATGACCACGACCAACTAAGCTGTGGACACCAGCAGGTGTGAGGGCAACACGGTTTTCATTATTCTTAATTTCTTTTGGAATTCCGATTAACATAGAGAAAAACTCCCTTTCTATTGACGGGTTGTAAATGATTTATCACAATTATCTATAAAATAAGGTGATGATTTTATTCTATATGAAACCGCTTTAAAAAGCAAGGAAAACTTGTTGTAAACTATCTATAAGGCCAGATTGGACAAAAAAGAACCAGAACGAATCGTTACAAGAGTTCATTATGTCTTGACCAAGGAAGACTATTTTGCAAATAAATAAGCAGTTGAGAAGAAATTTTCAACTGTTTTTTCTTTCTCTTACGAATAATCTAAGAGAGGAGAAAATATGGAAGCAATTATCGAGAAAATCAAAGAGTATAAAATCATCGTCATCTGTACTGGTCTGGGCTTGCTTGTAGGAGGATTTTTCCTGCTAAAGCCAACTCCACAAACACCTGTCAAGGAAACGAATTTACAGGCAGAAGTTGCAGCTGTTTCCAAGAATTCATCGATCGAAAAGGAAGTGAAGAAGGAAGAAAAGGAAGAACCCCTTGAACAAGATCTAATCACAGTAGATGTCAAAGGTGCTGTTAAAGCACCTGGAATTTATGACTTGCCTGTAGGTAGTCGAGTCAATGACGCTGTTCAGAAGGCAGGTGGCTTGACAGAGCAAGCAGACAGCAAGTCGCTCAATCTAGCTCAGAAAGTTAGTGATGAGGCTCTGGTTTACGTTCCCACTAAGGGAGAAGAATCAGCTAGTCAACAGGCAGGTTCTGGGACGACTTCTTCAACAAGCAAAGAAAAGAAGGTCAATCTCAACAAGGCAAGTCTGGAAGAACTCAAGCAGGTCAAAGGACTGGGTGGCAAACGAGCTCAGGATATTATCGACCATCGTGAGGCAAATGGGAAATTCAAGTCGGTTGATGAACTCAAGAAAGTCTCTGGCATTGGTGCCAAGACCATAGAAAAGCTAAAAGATTATGTTACAGTGGATTAAGAATTTCCCCATTCCCCTAATTTACCTGAGTTTTCTGTTACTTTGGCTTTATTACGCTATTTTCTCAGCATCCTATCTTGCTTTGTTGGGCTTCGTTTTTCTGCTAGTCTGTCTTTTTTTCCAATTTCCTTGGAAACCAGCAGGCAAAGTTCTAGTGATTTGCGGAATCTTTGCCTTCTGGTTTCTGTTTCAAAATTGGCAACAGAGTCAAGCTGGTCAAAACCTAGAGGATTCTGTTGAAAGGGTACGGATTTTGCCTGACACTATTAAGGTCAATGGTGACAGTCTATCCTTTCGTGGTAAGTCTGATGGACGCATTTTTCAAGTCTATTATAAACTCCAGTCCGAAGAGGAGAAAGAAGCCTTTCAAGCTTTAACTGACCTTCATGAGATAGGATTAGAAGGGAAGCTTTCGGAGCCAGAGGGGAAGAGAAATTTTGGTGGTTTTGACTACCAAGCCTATCTGAAAACTCAGGGAATTTACCAGACTCTCAATATCAAAAAAATCCAGTCACTTCAAAAGGTTGGCAGTTGGGATATAGGAGAAAATCTATCCAGTTTACGCCGAAAGGCTGTGGTTTGGATTAAGACACATTTTCCAGACCCTATGCGCAATTACATGACAGGTCTCTTGTTAGGGCATCTGGACACAGATTTTGAGGAGATGAATGAGCTTTATTCTAGTTTAGGAATTATCCACCTCTTTGCCTTGTCGGGGATGCAGGTAGGTTTTTTCATGGACGGTTTTAAGAAACTTCTCTTACGATTGGGCTTGACCCAAGAAAAGTTGAAATGGCTGACCTATCCCTTTTCCCTTATCTATGCAGGGCTGACAGGGTTTTCAGCTTCGGTCATTCGCAGCCTCTTGCAAAAGTTACTGGCTCAACATGGTGTTAAGGGCTTGGACAATTTTTCCTTGACTGTCCTTGTACTTTTTATTATCATGCCCAATTTTTTCTTGACAGCAGGAGGAGTTTTGTCCTGTGCTTATGCTTTTATCTTGACCATGACCAGCAAAGAAGGAGAGGGGCTTAAGGTTATTGCCAGAGAAAGTCTGGTTATTTCCTTGGGTATACTACCTATTTTATCCTTCTATTTTGCAGAATTTCAACCTTGGTCCATTCTTTTGACCTTTGTCTTTTCCTTTCTATTTGACTTGGTCTTCTTACCGCTCTTGTCTATCTTATTTGCCCTTTCCTTTCTCTATCCAGTCATTCAGCTGAATTTTATCTTTGAATGGTTGGAAAGCATTATTCGCTTGGTGTCGCAGGTGGCAAGTAGGCCTCTAGTCTTTGGACAACCCAATGCATGGCTTTTAATTTTATTGTTAATTTCCTTGGCTTTAGTCTATGATTTGAGGAAAAACATTAAAAGGCTAGCAGTGTTGAGCTTATTGATTACAGGTCTCTTTTTCTTGACCAAGTATCCACTGGAAAATGAAATCACCATGCTGGATGTTGGGCAGGGGGAAAGTATTTTCCTACGGGATGTAACTGGGAAAACCATTCTCATAGATGTAGGTGGCAAGGCAGAATCTGATAAGAAAATCGAAAAATGGCAAGAAAAGGCGACGACCAGCAATGCCCAGCGCACCTTGATACCCTATCTTAAAAGTCGAGGAGTGGCCAAGATTGACCAGCTAATTTTGACAAATACGGACAAGGAGCATGTTGGCGATTTGTTGGAGGTGACCAAGGCATTCCATGTAGGGGAGATCTTAGTATCAAAAGGCAGTCTGAAACAGAAGGAATTTGTGGCAGAACTACAGGCAACTCAAACCAAGGTACGCAGTGTGACAACAGGAGAGAACTTGGCAATTTTTGGAAGTCAGTTAGAAGTCCTATCTCCAAGGAAAATGGGAGATGGAGGTTATGATGATTCCCTAGTTCTGTATGGGAAACTTTTGAATAAGTACTTTCTCTTCACAGGAAATTTGGAGGAGAAAGAAGAGAAGGACTTGTTGAAGCAGTATCCTGACCTAGAAGTGGATGTTTTGAAAACTAGCCAACATGGCTCTAAAAAATCATCAAGTTCAGCCTTTCTAGAACAGCTCAAACCAGAGATGACTCTCATTTCAGTTGGAAAGAACAATCGAACGAAACTCCCCCATCAGGAAACCTTGACACGACTGGAAGGTATCAACAGCAAAGTTTATCGAACTGACCAGCAGGGAGCTATACGCTTTAAAGGGTGGAAAAATTGGAAAATCGAAACGGTTGGTTAATGAGCAGAAACTTTTCAAAAAAATAACTTTTTATCTTGACAAGAGCTAGAAAACTTGGTATCATATAAAAGTTGAGAAAAGCAGAAGTGAGAGCTTCTCGCCTTGTGACATTAAGTTGCCTGGCCCTACGGATGAAAAGTTTCTAAGAAACGCTATCATAACGTGCGGGCTTGTATATTTACGAGTCCGCTATTGTTTTTCTCTAATAAAACAAAAGAGGTGAAAACCATAGCAAAGCAAGACTTATTCATCAATGATGAGATTCGTGTACGTGAAGTTCGCTTGATCGGTCTTGAGGGAGAACAGTTAGGCATCAAGCCACTCAGTGAAGCGCAAGCTTTGGCTGATAACGCTAATGTTGACCTAGTATTGATTCAACCCCAAGCCAAACCGCCTGTTGCAAAAATTATGGACTACGGTAAGTTCAAATTTGAGTACCAGAAGAAGCAAAAAGAACAACGTAAAAAACAAAGTGTTGTTACTGTGAAAGAAGTTCGTCTAAGTCCAACTATTGACAAGGGTGACTTTGATACAAAACTTCGCAATGCACGCAAATTCCTTGAAAAAGGAAATAAAGTTAAGGTATCTATTCGCTTTAAGGGTCGTATGATTACCCATAAAGAGATTGGTGCAAAAGTTTTAGCCGAGTTTGCTGAAGCAACTCAAGATATTGCCATCATCGAACAACGTGCTAAAATGGATGGACGTCAAATGTTCATGCAATTGGCGCCAGCGACTGACAAAAAATAATTGTCAGAAAGTTAAATAAAGGAGAAAAAATCATGCCAAAACAAAAAACACACCGCGCATCAGCTAAACGTTTCAAACGTACAGGTTCTGGTGGACTTAAACGTTTCCGTGCTTACACTTCTCACCGTTTCCACGGAAAAACTAAGAAACAACGTCGTCATCTTCGTAAAGCATCTATGGTGCATTCAGGAGATTACAAACGTATCAAAGCAATGCTTACTCGCTTGAAATAATAGCTTGACTGTAAGTAAACAATTCTAGGAAATATTTGGAGGAAATAAAACATGGCACGTGTTAAAGGTGGCGTTGTATCACGCAAACGTCGTAAACGTATTCTTAAATTAGCAAAAGGTTACTATGGAGCTAAACACATCTTGTTCCGTACTGCAAAAGAACAAGTAATGAACTCTTACTACTATGCATACCGTGACCGTCGTCAGAAAAAACGTGACTTCCGCAAATTGTGGATCACTCGTATCAACGCGGCAGCTCGTATGAACGGACTTTCATACTCACAATTGATGCATGGTTTGAAATTGGCTGAGATCGAAGTTAACCGTAAAATGCTTGCTGACTTGGCTGTTAACGATGCAGCAGCTTTCACAGCTCTTGCAGATGCAGCTAAAGCAAAACTTGGTAAATAATCACTGATAAGACTGGAACAGGATTGTCCCAGTCTTTTTAAAAATAAAGGAGAAAAGTATGGCTTCAAAAATGCTACACACTTGCTTGCGAGTAGAAAATCTTGAAAAATCAATTGCATTTTATCAAGATGCTTTTGGATTTAAAGAATTGCGTCGCAGAGATTTTCCAGACCATGCCTTCACGATTGTCTATCTAAGTCTTGAGGGTGACGACTATGAGTTGGAGTTGACTTATAACTACGATCATGGTCCTTATGTGGTTGGAGATGGATTTGCCCATATCGCCCTAAGTACACCTGATCTTGAGGCGCTTCATCAAGAGCATAGCACCAAAGGCTATGAAGTGACTGAGCCAAATGGCCTACCAGGAACTGCGCCTAACTATTACTTTGTCAAAGACCCTGATGGCTACAAGGTCGAAGTCATTCGTGAAAAATAATCTCGTGAGGTTAAGTAGAATGTTCGTTTTCTACTTGACTTTTTTTAGCTGAAAGAGTATACTAGTAAAAATTTAACCTTTAAGGGGAGTACAGAGAGACTCACAAGGTGTCAGATAAAAGAATAGTACAATTTTCTAGAGGAGACTTTTTGAGTGTGCTCTCTTCTGTTGTACGATTTTAACTGAGGCCTTGCACTAGCAAGGTCTTTTCTTTATCTGGTCCCCTTAAAATTTAAGGAGGAAAAGTCATGAACCCCACATGTAAGAAACGTTTGGGTGCAATTCGTTTGGAAACCATGAAGGTGGTTGCACAGGAGGAAATCGCGCCAGCAATCTTTGAATTAGTCCTAGAAGGAGAAATGGTTGAAGCTATGCGAGCAGGCCAATTTCTTCATCTGCGTGTTCCCGATGATGCCCATCTCTTACGTCGTCCTATTTCAATTTCGTCTATTGATAAGGTAAACAAGCAGTGTCATCTCATTTATCGGATTGAGGGAGCTGGGACAGCTATTTTCTCAACCTTAAGTCAGGGAGATACTCTTGATGTGATGGGACCTCAGGGGAATGGTTTTGACTTATCTAATCTAGATGAGCAGAGCCAGGTACTCCTTGTTGGTGGTGGGATTGGTGTTCCGCCCTTGCTTGAAGTAGCCAAGGAATTGCATGCGCGTGGTGTGAAAGTAGTGACAGTTCTCGGTTTTGCTAATAAGGATGCTGTTATTCTCGAAAAGGAATTGGCTCAATATGGTCAGGTCTTTGTAACGACAGATGATGGTTCTTATGGTATTAAGGGAAATGTTTCTGTAGTCATCAAGGATTTAGACAGTCAGTTTGATGCTGTTTACTCATGTGGGGCTCCAGGAATGATGAAGTATATCAATCAAACCTTTTATGACCACCCAAGAGCCTATCTATCTTTGGAATCTCGTATGGCTTGTGGGATGGGGGCTTGCTATGCCTGTGTCCTAAAAGTGCCAGAAAACGAGACGGTCAGCCAACGCGTCTGTGAAGATGGCCCTGTTTTCCGCACAGGAACAGTTGTATTATAAGGAGAAAATCATGACTACAAATCGTTTACAAGTTTCTCTACCAGGCTTGGATTTGAAAAATCCGATTATTCCAGCATCAGGCTGTTTTGGTTTTGGACAAGAGTATGCCAAGTACTATGATTTAGACCTTTTAGGTTCTATTATGATTAAGGCGACAACCCTTGAAGCCCGTTTTGGCAATCCAACTCCAAGAGTGGCAGAGACACCCGCTGGTATGCTCAATGCAATTGGCTTGCAAAATCCGGGTTTGGAGGTTGTTTTGGCTGAAAAGCTACCTTGGCTGGAAAGAGAGTATCCAAATCTTCCTATTATCGCCAATGTAGCTGGTTTTTCAAAACAAGAGTATGCAGCTGTTTCTCATGGTATTTCCAAGGCAGCCAATGTAAAGGCTATTGAGCTCAATATTTCTTGTCCCAACGTAGATCACTGTAATCACGGACTTTTGATTGGTCAAGATCCAGATTTGGCTTATGATGTAGTAAAGGCAGCTGTAGAGGCATCAGATGTACCAGTTTATGTCAAATTAACCCCTAGTGTGACCGATATCGTTACTGTCGCAAAAGCTGCAGAAGATGCGGGAGCAAGTGGCTTAACCATGATCAATACTCTAGTTGGAATGCGCTTTGACCTCAAAACCAGAAAACCAATCTTGGCCAATGGAACAGGTGGAATGTCTGGTCCAGCAGTATTTCCAGTAGCCCTCAAACTCATCCGCCAAGTCGCCCAAACAACAGACCTGCCTATCATTGGAATGGGGGGAGTGGATTCGGCTGAAGCTGCCCTAGAAATGTATCTGGCTGGAGCATCTGCTATTGGAGTTGGAACAGCCAACTTTACCAATCCATATGCCTGTCCTGATATTATCGAAAATTTACCAAAGGTTATGGATAAATATGGTATCAGCAGTTTAGAAAATCTCCGCAAGGAAGTAAAAGACAGCCTTAGATAAGCTAGACCATCCTTATTGTTAATAAGAAATAGAATTTTCATCATTTTGTAATATTTTCTTCTTTTAACTATGTTAGAATAAAGTTAATTACGAATGATGTAGACGAATATCTACTTAGGGGAGTAAAATGAAGAGAACACTACTTGTAAGCACGGCAGTGCTTGCATTGGCAATTGTGCCCACAACATCAGTCTTTGCTGAAAATAGTAAAACAACGGACCAAAGTCAAACGACGAATAAGAGTCAATCTGTGGACAAAAATCAGTCTAAAGATAAAAATCAGACTCCAGCTTCAGAAGAGAAAAAAGTTGTTGAAAATACAAAGAATGAAGCTGAAAAGACGGAAAAAAAGAAAGAACCAGTTGTTGTAAAAGAAAATAATTCTAAAAAAGAGGCTATTCCAAATAAAGAAAAAGTTGAAGAAGCTCATAAGAATGGTTGGCAGAAAGAACATGGGAAATGGCTTTTTTATGAGAATAATCAACCAATCAAAAACTGGAAAAAGATTGCGAGTGTCTGGTATTTCTTTGATCAAAATGGAATCATGGCTAGCAATACTATTGTTAATGACTATGCTTTTCAAACTAGTGGAGCAATGGTAGAAAATTCCTGGGTAAAAATTGCGGATAAATGGTACTATGCTACAGATTCAGGAAAGATTGTTCGTAATAGATGGGAAAAAATTAGTAATGTTTGGTATTACTTCAAGCAAGATGGAGTTATGGCTAGCAATGTTCTAGTGAACGATTATCTTCTTAATAGTAGTGGAGCAATGGCTCAAAATGCTTGGGTGAAGATTACTGATAAATGGTATTATGCTACAGATTCAGGAAAAATCCTTCGTAATAAATGGGAAAAGATTAAAGGCACATGGTACTATTTTAACAGTGATGGTGTGATGGCTAGTAATCAGTGGAAAGATGCTTACTATCTAAAAAATAGTGGAGCAATGGCTGAAAAAGAATGGATTTTTGATAAATCTTATAATAGCTGGTTTTACCTAAAATCAGGTGGTGCTTATGCTTCACGTGAATGGATTGGTGCTTATTACCTCAAATCTGGTGGTTATATGGCCAAGAATGAATGGATTTTTGATCCTAACTACAATGCATGGTACTACCTGAAAGAAGATGGAAGCTATGTTACTGGTAGTTTTAATATTAAAAATAAAGAGTATTTCTTCCAGAGTAATGGAAAGTGGATTCAAAGTCTAAAATATTTTAAGGTTAAACCAATCACAGCCTATATTTATAGCGAATCAGGAGATATTTTGAGCTATGTCAATCAGGGAAGTATTGTGACCTATGATGGCTCTAAAAGCAAGGGTAATCGTCTAGCTGTTTCAATATCAGGCTTGTCCGGTTATATGAATCAAAGTGATTTGGCTTTAGTTGATGAAGGAAGTGAGTTTATTCCTCACTATACTACAGATGGAAGATTCCTATACCATGAACTTTCTCCATACACTAGTATACGGGTAGCTCCACATACTTCAGCCATGAAGATTGGTAAGAAGTATTATTCAAAGGATGGAGAACATTTCGATGGGTTTACTATCAAAAATCGTTTCCTTTTCAAGAATTTAACTGAACCAACCAACTATAGTGCGGATGAATTAAATAGAGTTTATTCGATGATGAATATCCGAAATAGCCGTCTTGCTGGTAAAGGAGCAATTTTTAAGGAAGCTGAAAAACGTTATGGTGTCAATGCTCTCTATTTAATGGCTCACAGTGCGCTAGAAAGTGCTTGGGGACGTAGCCAAATTGCTAATGATAAAAATAACTTCTTCGGTATAGCTGCTTACGATACCAGTCCCTATGATTCAGCTAAGAAATTTGATGATGTAGACAAAGGAATTCTTGGTGCGGCCAAGTGGATTCGTGAGAACTATATTGACCGTGGAAGAGATCATCTTGGAAATAAAGCGACAGGAATGAATGTACGCTATGCATCAGATCCGTACTGGGGTGAAAAAATAGCTAGTATCATGATGAATATTAACAGTCGACTTGGTGGAAAAGATTAAAAGATAAGCAACGATAACTGCTGAAAAGTGGTTGTCGTTTTTTTATTCAACTATTATGCTTTACAAACTAGTGTGGAAGTGGTATATTATAGATGAAGCTACTAGTATGTATTACAAAATAGATAGGAGGGAAAAGTTAGAAGTGATGAAAGAAACTCAGCTATTAAAAGGTGTTCTTGAAGGTTGTGTCTTGGATATGATCGGTCAAAAAGAGCGGTATGGTTATGAGTTGGTTCAGACTTTGCGAGAGGCTGGATTTGATACTATCGTTCCAGGAACTATTTATCCTTTGTTGCAAAAGTTAGAAAAAAATCAATGGATAAGAGGCAACATGAGTCCGTCGCCAGATGGTCCAGATCGGAAGTATTTTTCGTTAACCAAAGAAGGAGAAGAGCGTGTCTCGGTCTTTTGGCAACAATGGGACGATTTGAGTCAAAAAGTAGAAGGAATTAAGAATGGAGGGTAAACCATGACGAAAATGAAGTATTATGAAGAAACAAGCGCTTTGTTGCATCAGTTTTCTGAGGAGAATCAAAAGTATTTTGAGGAGCTGTGGGATAGTTTTAATCTTGCTGGATTTCTCTATGATGAGGACTATCTCAGAGAGCAGATTTATTTGATGATGCTAGATTTTTTAGAAGCAGAACGAGATGGCATGAGTGCAGAGGAGTATCTAGGTAAGAATCCTAAAAAATTAATGAGAGAGATGCTCAAGGAAGCACCTCGCAGTTCTATCAAAGAGTCCCTTTTGACGCCAACTCTTGTCCTAGCGGTATTACGCTATTATCAACTATTAGGTGATTTTTCTAAAGGTCCTCTCTTAACAGTCAATTTGCTTACTTTTTTAGGGCAACTTCTTCTTTTTCTGATTGGATTTGGACTTGTGGCCACAATCTTACGTTGGGGGCTAGTCCAAGATTCTCCTAAGATGAAAATTGGCACTTATATTGTCGTTGGAATTCTTGTTCTGCTAGTCGTTCTAGGATATGGAGGAATGGGAAGTTTCATACAAGAAGGAGCCTTTTATCTTCCTGCTCCCTGGGATAGTTTATCTATCTTTACACTTTCTCTAGTCATCAGTATTTGGAATTGGAAAGAAGAGTTTTTTCGTCCCTTTAACAGTATGATTGTTGCCCATCTTATTGTAGGTTCTCTGCTCCGTTACTATGAGTGGATGGGAATTTCAAATGTTTTTCTTACAAAAGCTATTCCTTTAGTTGTTCTCTTTATTGGAATCTTTCTCTTTTTCCGTGGGTTTAAAAAGATAACATGGAGTGAAATATAGTCAAAAAGCCGTTGCAAAGCGGTTTTTTGTTATAATGAAGGGAAGAATGTTAGAAATTAAAGGAGAAAAATTTGATGAGATACATAACTCTTGGTCAAGATGACAAAGAATTATCAGAAATTGTTCTCGGAATGATGAGAATACAAGCTAAGTCTGTAAAAGAAGTTGAAGAGCTTGTAGAAACAGCTCTTTCTGTTGGAATCAATGCTTTTGACTTGGCTGATATATATGGTCGTGGTCGTTGTGAAGAACTGTTAGGCCTTGTCCTAAAAAATCGTCCAGATTTAAGAGAAGAGATGTGGATTCAGTCAAAATGTGGAATTCGCATTGAAGAATTTACCTATTTTGATTTTTCTAAGGACTATATCATAAAATCAGTAGATGGTATTTTGCAAAGATTGAAGATTGATCATTTAGATAGTTTGCTTCTTCATCGACCAGATGCTTTGATGGAATCTTATCAAGTAGCAGAAGCCTTTGATCTCCTTTATAAACAAGGTAAGGTTCGAAATTTTGGAGTTTCTAATCAAAATCCTATGATGATGGAGTTACTTAAAAAAGATGTCAAGCAGCCGTTAGCTGTTAATCAGCTACAATTGAGTGCGGCTTTTACTCCAGGATTCGAATCAGGTTTTCATGTTAATATGGAAGATAGTCAAGCAGCTATGCGAGATGGCAGCATTTTTGAATATTGCCAATTACACGATGTGGTCATTCAAGCATGGTCTGTCTTACAATTCGGGTATTTTAAAGGGAATTTTGTTGGAAATGAGAAATTTCAAGCTTTAAATCAAGTACTTAATCGTTTAGCTATTAAATATGGAGTAACCTCTTCAACTATTGCCATTTCTTGGATATTGCGTTATCCAGCAAAAATGCAGGCAGTCGTAGGTACAACAAAACCTAAGCACTTGAGAGAAGTTAGCCAAGCGACAAACTTTAGCTTAACAAGAAAAGAATGGTATGAAATTTATCTTGCTGCAGGGAATAATTTGCCGTAAGTAGAAGCAGATGTAAATAACTCACAGTCAAAAAGCCGTTTTAAAGCGGTTTTTTTGTTATAATGAAGGGAAGAATTATTGATATTAAAGGAGAATAACATGACATTTGAAGAAATGCTGCCTGGCTTAAAGGCTAAGAAAAAATATGTACGAACTGGTTGGGGAGGTGCGGAAAACTATGTCCAACTTTTTGATACTATTGAACAAAACGGGGTTGCACTTGAAGTGACACCTTATTTCCTAATCAACGTGTCTGGAGAAGGGGAAGGTTTTTCCATGTGGAGTCCGACACCTTGTGATGTTTTGGCGACGGATTGGGTAGAAGTGAATGACTAAACGTGTACTCATTACAGGAGTGAGTTCAGGGATTGGTCTGGCTCAGGCTCGACTCTTTTTAGAGAATGACTATCAAGTTTATGGAGTTGACCAAGGTGAAAATCCACTCTTAGAGGGTGATTTTCACTTTTTACAGAGAGATTTGACCTTGGACTTGGAGCCTATTTTTGACTGGTGTCCTCAGGTGGATGTTTTGTGCAATACTGCTGGAGTTTTGGATGATTATAAACCACTTTTGGAACAGACAGCGCAGGAAATTCAAGAGATTTTTGAAATTAACTATATGACTCCTGTTGAGTTGACTCGCTATTACTTGACACAAATGCTGGAGAATAAAAAAGGGACCATTATCAATATGTGCTCCATCGCTTCGAGTCTAGCAGGTGGCGGCGGACATGCCTATACTTCTTCGAAGCACGCCTTGGCAGGCTTTACTAAGCAGTTGGCTCTAGACTATGCTGAAGCTGGGATTCAGGTCTTTGGTATCGCTCCAGGAGCAGTCAAGACAGCTATGACCGCTGCAGATTTTGAGCCAGGTGGATTGGCTGACTGGGTTGCTAGTGAAACACCAATCAAACGCTGGATTGAACCAGAAGAAGTGGCAGAAGTCAGTCTCTTTTTGGCCAGTGGAAAGGCATCTGCCATGCAAGGACAAATCTTGACAATAGACGGTGGATGGTCTTTGAAGTAGGAGGATCTGATGGAAATCAAAAATCACAGAAGAGAATGCATCGCAAGAAGTCTTGAAAGTCAAAGCAGAATTATTAGGATTTCCAGAACTGGACAAAACCTCTTACATGAATTGGAAGGTGAATGATGAGAAACCAACTAGCTCTTAGTGGTGAAAAAATTATTGAAAAAGTTTATCCTCAACTATTTCACCACATTGGCATGATTCGTGGGGAATACTTATTGAGGGAGCTTAACCAAAACATCCTGTTACCAAGTTGTCAGCAATTTGTAAAAGATTATCTAGATACTATTTGCTCCTTGTACTCAGATGAAGAGGTATGGTACCGTTTTTCTGAATTAACGAATACAGAAGCCAATTGTTTAGAGGGGACTAAAGAGTATTTTTACGAAAATCATCCCTTGTTTGGCTATAGAGGAACCAGGCGTTTACTGGCGTGTTTGGATGAATTTCAGGCTGAGGCAAATGTCGTTACAGAAGTTTATCAAACCAATCCCAATCTGTCTCTTATTTTTCCTTTTGTCAATGATGCTGACCAATTAAACCAAGCTATTAGAGTATTGCGTGAGCATGGTTTTACTGGGAAAATCGGCACAATGGTTGAATTACCGTCAGCTTATTTTGATTTAGACAGGATACTGGAAACGGGCATTTCAAAGATTGTAGTTGGAATGAATGATTTGACTTCTTTTATTTTTGCCACTGTGAGAAACAGTCAATGGCATGATATGGAAAGTCCAATTATGTTAGATATGTTAAGAGATATGCAGGATAAAGCAAGGATGAAAAAGATTGACTTTGCTGTAGCAGGATATCTGAATGCTTCTTTCATACAAAAAATGAATCAGATGGGTATCGAACGCATTCTCCATTACAGCTCTATTCCGGAGATTTTTGATTTAGAAATTGACCATCCAGACCATCTTAAACACATAAAAGAAGAAAGTAAAAAATTACAAAGGAGCACCCATGACACCGCAAGAAATGTGGAATGCATACAAGAAAATCAATCCTTCGATCGGAGATGAAATCGATGCCTGGGCTTTTGGAGTGGAACCAGATTTTTTAGCGGATTTGGTGTTTAAAGGCGAAAAAACAGCAACAGCATCAGCCTACGACCTTTATGCACTAGAAGCCGAGTCTCTTCCTCAAGAAGGAACTTTTGATGTCATTTTAGATAGTCAAAATCAGGCTGTCTGTATTGTCGAAATTACAAAGGTTTCTGTCCAGCCCTTCAATCAAGTTTCTGCTCAACATGCCTTTAAGGAAGGAGAAGGTGACAAATCCCTAGCCTATTGGCGTCAGGTTCATGAGGATTGTTTCGCCGAGTGGCTGAGAGAAGCAGGACTGACTTTTACACCTGAAAGCAAGGTTGTTTTAGAAGAATTTCGCAAGGTCTACCCACTGTAGATTGCTAGAAGGAAGAAAGTTTTGGAAATCACCGTCCAATCCTTTTTTCTCAAGCAAAACATGATATAATAAGTTTGTTTGAAGAAGAGCTCTAGCTCTTAAACTTAGATAGGAGAAAACTATGCAAGCAGTTGAACATTTTATTAAGCAATTTGTTCCTGAACATTATGATTTATTTTTAGACTTGAGTCGTGAGACCAAGACTTTTTCTGGGAAAGTGACCATCACTGGTCAAGCACAGAGTGACCGCATTTCCCTTCATCAAAAAGACTTGGCAATCGCTTCTGTAGAAGTTGTAGGGGTAGCTCGCCCATTTACAGTTGACCATGACAATGAAGCCCTTCATATTGAATTGGCTGAGGCTGGTCAAGTTGAAGTGGTTATCGCTTTCTCAGGAAAAATCACAGACAACATGACAGGGATTTACCCTTCTTATTACACAGTTGATGGAGTCAAGAAGGAAGTCTTGTCTACTCAGTTCGAGAGCCATTTTGCGCGCGAAGCTTTTCCATGTGTGGATGAACCTGAAGCTAAAGCGACTTTTGATCTTTCTCTTCGTTTTGACCAAGCAGAAGGTGAATTGGCCTTGTCTAACATGCCAGAAATCGATGTTGAAAAACGTAAGGAAACAGGCATCTGGAAGTTTGAGACAACACCTCGCATGTCTTCTTACTTGTTAGCCTTTGTTGCGGGTGATTTGCAAGGTGTGACGGCTAAAACTAAAAACGGTACCCTCGTAGGTGTCTACTCAACTAAAGCCCATCCATTATCTAACCTTGATTTCTCACTGGATATCGCTGTTCGCTCTATCGAGTTTTACGAAGATTACTATGGAGTTAAGTACCCAATCCCTCAATCTCTCCACATCGCCCTTCCTGACTTCTCAGCTGGAGCTATGGAAAACTGGGGTCTTGTGACCTACCGTGAAGTTTACTTGGTTGTGGATGAGAACTCTACCTTTGCCAGCCGTCAACAAGTTGCCCTTGTTGTGGCCCATGAATTGGCTCACCAATGGTTTGGGAACCTCGTTACTATGAAATGGTGGGATGATCTTTGGCTTAATGAAAGTTTCGCGAACATGATGGAGTACGTCTGTGTGGATGCTATTGAACCAAGCTGGAATATCTTTGAAGATTTCCAAACAGGTGGTGTTCCGTCTGCCTTGAAACGTGATGCGACGGATGGTGTTCAGTCTGTTCACGTCGAAGTTAAACATCCAGATGAAATCAATACGCTCTTTGACGGAGCTATCGTCTATGCCAAAGGAAGTCGCCTCATGCACATGCTTCGTCGTTGGCTAGGTGATGCCGATTTTGCCAAAGGTTTGCATGCCTACTTTGAAAAACATCAATACAGCAATACAATTGGTCGTGACCTTTGGGATGCTCTTGGTCAAGCGTCTGGACGTGATGTCGCAGCCTTCATGGATTCTTGGTTGGAACAACCTGGTTACCCAGTTCTCACTGTCAAAGTTGAAAATGATGTCTTGAAGATCTCACAAAAACAATTCTTCATCGGTGAGCACGAAGACAAGAACCGTCTCTGGGTTGTGCCACTAAACAGCAACTGGAAAGGCTTGCCTGATACACTCGAAACTGAAAGCATCGAAATCCCTGGCTACGCAGCCCTTCTTGCTGAAAACAAAACAGCACTTCGTCTCAACACTGAAAATACAGCGCACTACATTACAGACTATCAAGGAGACTTGTTAGATGCTGTTCTTGCTGACCTAGTTGAACTTGATAACACAAGCAAACTGCAAATCGTCCAAGAACGTCGCTTGCTTGCTGAAGCAGGGCACATTTCTTATGCTGAATTGCTTCCAGTCCTTGATAAACTTGCCAAGGAAGAGTCTTACCTTGTGGTTTCAGCTGTTTCTCAAGTGATTTCTGCTCTTGAGCGCTTTATCGATGAAGGAACAGAAGCTGAAACAGCCTTCAAAGCCTTGGTTGCTAAATTGGCTCGTCACAACTATGACAGTCTTGGTTTTGAAGCTAAAGATGGTGAATCAGATGAGGATGAATTGGTTCGTCAACTGGCTGTTTCTATGATGATTCGCTCAAATGATGCAGAAGCTAGCCAAGCCGCTAGCCAAATCTTCGCGACTCACAAGGAGAATCTTGCAGGACTTCCAGCAGCTATTCGTTCACAAGTTCTGATCAATGAGATGAAACATTATGAGACTAAAGACTTGTTAGCACTTTATCTTGATACTTATACGCACGCAACAGATGCTGTCTTCAAACGTCAGTTAGCAGCTGCTCTTGCCTATAGTAAAGATGCGGACAATATCCAAACCTTGATTGCTTCTTGGAAGGACAAATTTGTGGTCAAACCACAAGACCTGTCTGCTTGGTACTTCCAGTTCTTAAACCATCAAGCAACTCAGGAATCAGCATGGTCTTGGGCTCGTGAAAACTGGGCTTGGATTAAGGCAGCTCTTGGAGGAGATATGAGCTTTGATAGCTTTGTTATCCTTCCTGCTCATGTATTTAAGACTCAGCAACGCTTTGTAGAATACAAGGAATTCTTTGAGCCACAACTTTCTGACCTTGCTCTTAGCCGTAATATCGGCATGGGAATCAAGGAAATTGCAGCGCGTGTTGACTTGATTAACCGCGAAAAAGCTGCAGTGGAAGCAGTTGTTCTTCAATACGGAACTAAATAATCAAAATAAAACTCAGCTATCTCATGTAAAATGCAGAGAGTTGAGTTTTTTTTAAGGCAAATTTGGTATAATGGTCTTAATAAGGAGGAGTTTCTCATGATAAAAATCTTATTAGTTGAGGATGACCTAGGCCTGTCAAATTCAGTATTTGACTTTTTAGACGATTTTGCGGATGTCATGCAGGTATTTGATGGAGAAGAAGGTCTCTACGAAGCTGAGAGTGGCGTCTATGACTTGATTTTGCTCGATTTGATGTTGCCAGAAAAAAATGGTTTCCAAGTCTTGAAAGAATTGCGTGAAAAGGGAATAACGACCCCAGTTCTGATTATGACTGCTAAGGAAAGTTTGGATGACAAGGGACATGGATTTGAACTAGGAGCGGATGATTATCTGACCAAACCTTTTTACCTAGAAGAACTCAAAATGCGGATTCAAGCCCTTCTCAAACGTTCAGGTAAGTTTAATGAAAACACCTTGACTTATGGAAATATTGTGGTTAATCTGTCTACAAATACCGTTAAGGTTGAAGATACTCCCGTCGAATTGCTGGGGAAAGAGTTCGATTTACTAGTTTATTTCCTTCAAAATCAAAATGTTATTTTGCCCAAGACTCAGATTTTTGATCGTCTATGGGGATTTGATAGTGACACAACGATTTCGGTTGTCGAAGTCTATGTTTCAAAAGTCCGTAAGAAATTAAAAGGAACCACTTTTGCAGAGAATTTGCAAACCTTGCGTAGTGTTGGGTATATTTTAAAAGATGTTCAGTAAACTAAAAAAAACATGGTATGCGGATGACTTTAGTTATTTTATCCGCAACTTTGGTGTCTTCACTCTGATTTTCTCTACCATGACCTTGATTATTTTACAGGTCATGCACTCGAGTCTCTATACTTCGGTGGACGATACGCTACATGGACTGAGTGAAAATCCTCAGGCAGTTATTCAGCTGGCAGTAAATAGGGCAACAGAAGAGATTAAAGACTTAGAGAATGCGACTACAGATACTAGCAAGACTGAAGTGAAACCGAATGTCAGTTCCAACACAGAAGTCATTCTTTTTGATAAAAATTTTACCCAACTCCTTTCTGGAAATCGATTTTTGGGATTGGATAAGATTAAGTTAGAAAAGAAAGAACTAGGCCATATCTACCAGATTCAAGTTTTTAATAGCTATGGACAAGAAGAAATCTATCGCATGATTTTGATGGAAACCAATATCAGTTCGGTTTCAACCAATATCAAGTATGCTGCTGTCTTGATTAATACCAGTCAGTTGGAGCAGGCTAGTCAAAAGCACGAGAAATTGATTGTGGTCGTGATGACAAGTTTCTGGATTTTGTCTTTGCTCGCCAGTCTCTATCTAGCTAGGGTCAGTGTTCGTCCTTTACTTGAAAGTATGCAGAAGCAACAGTCCTTTGTGGAAAATGCCAGTCATGAGTTACGAACTCCTCTTGCAGTTTTGCAAAATCGTTTAGAGACCCTTTTTCGTAAGCCAGAAGCTACTATTATGGATGTGAGTGAAAGCATTGCATCGAGTTTGGAAGAAGTTCGAAATATGCGTTTTTTGACGACGAACTTGTTGAATTTAGCTCGTAGAGATGATGGGATTAAGCCGGAACTTGCAGAAGTTCCAACCAGTTTTTTCAATACGACTTTCACAAACTATGAGATGATTGCTTCGGAAAATGACCGTGTCTTTCGTTTTGAAAATCGCATCCATCGAACGATTGTCACAGATCAGCTTCTTTTGAAACAACTGATGACCATCTTATTTGATAATGCCATCAAATATACTGAGGAGGATGGTGAAATTGATTTTCTTATCTCGGCGACTGATCGTAATCTGTATTTACTTGTGTCTGATAATGGAGTCGGTATTTCAGCAGAAGATAAGAAGAAAATTTTTGATCGTTTTTATCGAGTGGACAAGGCTAGAACCCGTCAAAAAGGTGGTTTCGGTTTAGGTTTATCCCTAGCCAAGCAAATTGTAGATGCCCTAAAAGGAACCATTACTGTTAAAGATAATAAACCAAAGGGAACAATCTTTGAAGTGAAGATTGCCATCCACACACCATCTAAAAAGAAAAAATAAAAATATCGCTCCAGACGGGGCGATATTTTGGATTTATCTTCTAAGTTTTCGTTTGATAATAGATCGTTGAACTTTTAAGACAAGTAAGCTGGATCCGATTGCTGCGGCAAATGCAAGAGCAGTTGATAATTTTAATGCTAAAAAGACAAAACTAAAGATAGCAATACAGATACAAAAAACAGCGATATTAACAAAAAATAGGATTTCCTTGAGATTGGCATCAGATTGCGCTTCAGGTGTATAATCTTGATAGCGAGGAACCTGTTGGCTTAATTCTTCTTGATACTCTACCTCATAGGATTGTAATTTTCTTACGGGCATTATTCTCTCCTTAACAGTACATACCTATTTTATCATTTTTTCAGCAGAGAATTATTACAGAAAGGTTACAATAAGAATAAAGTCCCTTTTCATTTTTAAAGAATGGCTGATTTTCCAGAAATGTGGTATAATTTTTCTTATGGAAAAGATTATCATTACAGCAACTGCTGAAAGTATTGAACAAGTTAAACAACTTCTCGAAGCTGGCGTAGACCGTATCTATGTCGGTGAGAAAGATTTTGGCCTTCGCCTGCCAACGACCTTTAGTTATGACCAATTGCGTGAAATCGCTAATCTGGTTCATGATACTGGTAAGGAATTGATCGTTGCGGTTAACGCCCTCATGCACCAAGATATGATGGATCGTATCAAGCCTTTCTTAGACTTTTTGGAAGAAATCAAGACAGACTACATTACGATTGGGGATGCAGGTGTCTTTTACGTAGTCAACCGCGATGGTTATTCCTTTAAGACCATCTACGATGCTTCAACCATGGTAACTAGTAGTCGCCAGATTAACTTCTGGGGACAAAAGGCTGGCGCATCTGAGGCTGTTTTGGCGCGTGAAATTCCATCTGCTGAACTCTTCAAAATGCCAGAGATTTTGGAAATTCCTGCTGAAGTTTTGGTTTACGGAGCTAGTGTTATTCACCATTCTAAGCGTCCGCTCTTGCAAAACTACTATAACTTCACGCATATCGATGATGAAAAGACTCGCAAGCGTGACCTTTTCTTGGCAGAGCCAAGTGACCCTGAGAGCCATTATTCCATTTTTGAAGACAATCATGGTACTCATATCTTTGCCAATAACGACCTTGATTTGATGACAAAATTGACAGAATTGGTAGAGCATGGCTTTACTCACTGGAAACTAGAAGGGCTCTACACTCCTGGTCAGAACTTTGTTGAAATTGTAAAACTCTTTATCCAAGCGCGTAGCTTGATTCAAGAGGGCAATTTTAGCCATGACCAAGCCTTCTTGCTGGATGAAGAATTGCGTAAACTTCACCCTAAAAACCGTTTCCTTGATACAGGATTTTATGACTACGATCCTGACATGGTTAAATAGGACATCAAAACCCGAAATAAAAATGTTCGGGTTTTTCCAGTGTATCCATGAAATAAAAAGGGATACATGTTATAATAAAAGTAGCTCTTTAATGGAGGTGTTTGAGTGGAAAATCTGAAGAAAATGGCAGGTATCAAGGCTGCTGAGTTTGTCAAAGATGGGATGGTTGTCGGACTGGGAACGGGTTCTACTGCCTATTATTTTGTCGAAGAAATCGGTCGTCGTATTAAGGAAGAAGGCTTGCAGATTACAGCTGTAACGACTTCTAGTGTGACTAGTAAACAGGCTGAAGGGCTTAATATCCCACTCAAGTCTATTGACCAAGTAGACTTTGTCGATGTGACAGTCGACGGGGCGGATGAAGTGGATAATCAGTTTAATGGAATCAAAGGCGGTGGTGGTGCCCTTCTCATGGAGAAGGTTGTAGCAACGCCCTCAAAAGACTATATTTGGGTGGTCGATGAAAGCAAACTAGTTGAGAAATTGGGCGCTTTTAAATTACCAGTGGAAGTAGTTCAGTATGGCGCAGAACAGGTCTTTCGTCGTTTTGAGCGAGCTGGCTACAAACCAAGTTTCCGTGAAAAAGACGGCCAACGTTTTGTGACCGATATGCAGAATTTTATCATTGACCTTGCCTTGGATGTCATTGAAGATCCAATTACTTTCGGACAAGAATTGGACCATGTCGTTGGCGTCGTGGAGCACGGCTTATTCAACAAAATGGTGGATAAGGTGATCGTAGCTGGACGAGATGGAGTTCAGATTTTAACTTCAACAAAAGCAAACTAATCAAAGTAATAAGGAGACATACTATGCCAAAATTTAATCGTATTCACTTGGTGGTACTGGATTCTGTAGGAATCGGTGCTGCACCAGATGCTAATAACTTTGTCAATGCAGGAGTTCCAGATGGAGCTTCTGACACATTAGGACACATTTCAAAAGCAGTTGGTTTGAATGTCCCAAACATGGCTAAAATTGGTCTTGGAAATATTCCTCGAGAAACTCCTCTTAAGACTGTTCCAGCTGAAAGCAATCCAACAGGATATGCAACAAAATTGGAAGAAGTATCTCTTGGTAAGGATACCATGACTGGACACTGGGAAATCATGGGCCTTAACATTACGGAGCCCTTCGATACTTTCTGGAACGGATTCCCAGAAGAAATCTTGACAAAAATTGAAGAATTCTCAGGACGTAAGGTCATTCGTGAAGCTAACAAACCTTACTCAGGAACGGCTGTTATCGATGATTTTGGACCACGTCAGATGGAAACTGGGGAGTTGATTATCTATACTTCAGCTGACCCAGTCTTGCAAATTGCTGCCCACGAAGATATTATTCCTTTGGATGAATTGTACCGTATCTGTGAATACGCTCGTTCAATTACACTTGAGCGTCCTGCCCTTCTAGGTCGTATCATTGCCCGTCCTTATGTAGGTGAACCAGGTAACTTCACTCGTACAGCAAACCGTCGTGACTTGGCTGTATCTCCATTTGCACCGACTGTTTTGGATAAATTGAATGAAGCTGGTATCGATACTTACGCTGTTGGTAAAATCAATGATATCTTTAACGGTGCTGGTATCAACCATGACATGGGCCACAACAAGTCAAACAGCCACGGAATTGATACACTCTTGAATACTATGGGACTTGCTGAGTTTGAAAAAGGATTCTCCTTCACAAACTTAGTGGACTTTGATGCCCTTTACGGTCACCGTCGCAATGCTCATGGTTACCGTGATTGTTTGCATGAGTTTGATGAACGCTTGCCTGAAATTATAGCAGCCATGAGAGAGAACGACCTTCTTTTGATTACTGCGGACCATGGAAATGACCCAACTTACGCAGGAACAGACCACACTCGTGAATATATTCCATTGTTGGCCTACAGCCCTGCCTTTAAAGGAAATGGTGTCATTCCAGTTGGACATTTTGCAGATATCTCAGCGACAGTTGCAGATAACTTTGGTGTGGAAACTGCCATGATTGGGGAAAGTTTCTTAGATAAATTGGTATAAGATGACGCGCTATGCTTTACTTGTTCGGGGCATTAATGTCGGTGGGAAGAATAAGGTTGTCATGGCGCAACTTCGTCAAGAATTGACAGAGTTGGGACTGGGAAAGGTTGAAACCTACATCAACAGTGGCAATATTTTCTTTACTTCGACAGATCCCAAAGCCCAATTGGTTGAAAAGTTAGAGTCTTTCTTTGCAGTCCATTATCCATTTATTCAGAGCTTTTCGTTGCTGAGTCATGAAGACTATGAAGCGGAACTTGAAAATCTACCTAAATGGTGGACTAAAGATTTGGCACGAAAGGATGTCCTCTTTTACACGGAGGGATTGGATGTGGATCAAGTCATCAAGAAAGTGAACAGTTTGGAACTGGAAGATGAAGTCGTTCATTTTGGAAGACTTGCGATTTTCTGGGGGAAACTTTTTGAAGAATCCTACTATGCAACAGCCTATCACAAATACTTACTCAAGATGCCTTTTTATCGCAACATCACCATTCGCAATGCTAAAACTTTTGACAAAATCGGTCAAATGCTAAAAAACTAATAAAGGAAACACACAATGACATTTTTAGATAAAATCAAGGAAACAGCTACTTTCCTGAAAGACAAGGGAATCCAAGCATCTGAGTTTGGTTTAATCCTTGGATCAGGTCTGGGAGAACTTGCAGAAGAAATCGAAAATCCTGTTGTAGTAGACTATGCTGAGATTCCAAACTGGGGTCGCTCTACAGTAGTCGGTCACGCTGGTAAATTGGTATATGGAGAACTTGCAGGTCGCAAGGTCTTGGCTCTTCAAGGTCGTTTCCATTTCTACGAGGGAAATCCTCTTGAAGTCGTGACTTTCCCAGTTCGTGTGATGAAAGTTCTCGGATGTGAAGGTGTCATTGTAACCAATGCAGCTGGAGGTATTGGATTTGGTCCTGGTACCTTGATGGCTATCTCAGACCATATCAATATGACGGGGCAAAACCCATTGATGGGTGAAAACTTGGATGAATTTGGTCCACGTTTCCCTGATATGTCAAAAGCCTACACTCCAGAATACCGAGCTACTGCCCATGAAGTGGCTAAAAAACTTGGTATCAAGCTTGATGAAGGTGTCTATATCGGCGTTACTGGTCCGACTTATGAAACACCAGCAGAAATCCGCGCCTATAAGACACTGGGAGCAGATGCAGTTGGTATGTCGACTGTTCCTGAAGTTATTGTGGCAGCCCACTCAGGTTTGAAAGTTCTAGGAATTTCATGTATTACTAACCATGCTGCAGGTTTCCAAGAAGAACTCAACCACGAAGAAGTTGTAGAAGTGACGGAACGTGTTAAAGGCGACTTCAAAGGCTTGCTGAAAGCGATTCTTGCAGAATTGTAATCATGTTAATAGAATTGAGGAGTATTTTTCGAAAAATCCCTTATAATTTTAGATTGTTCCTAGCAGTAATTCTGCAAGGAATAGTTTCGGGTTTATCTGGTATATTTCTCCATTATCTTTTAGAGATGGTGGAGGGGCTAGCTTTTGGTCAGTCAGAGAATCATAGTGGATTTTTGACAGATGGAGTTTCCTCCTCACGGATAGGACTAAGTTTAATAATCGTGGGTCTTGGTTCATCCTTGGTCTGGTATTTCTTGCAAAAAGGGTCGAAGATTTATTCCATCAAAGCTCAGATGAAGGATGAGACTTCACAATACAAGCTTCATTTTCTAAAACAGCTATTTCATTCAATTTGGCAGATCATTGCAGTTGGAGGAGGAGCACCTATTGGCAAAGAAGCTGCACCACGAGAGATTGGGACTCTATTTGCAGGACCAATTGGAAAAATATGTTCTCTCTCTAAGAAGGATCAAATCTTTCTCCTTGCTTGTGGTGCTGGTGCTGGTTTAGCAGCTGTCTATCAGGTTCCATTAACAAGTGTCTTCTTTGTTTTTGAAACCCTAGGAATTGCTCTATCTATTAAACGATTTGTCTTAGTCGGTTTGACTACCTATGTCTCAACCTATATAGCAGGCTTGGTTATTTCAGATCAGGCTCTCTACCAGATTCCAGCCATCTCATGGTCATTAAAGGAAATATGGATTATTCCCTTATTGCTTCTTTTCTTAACCCCACTAGCTTGGCTTTTTGGTCGCTTGAGTAAAGAAGTGTCTTCAAACAGGATAAAAGATAAACGAGTACTTCTCACATTGCCTACAGCTTTTCTTTTTCTTGCTGGTCTTGCAATTTCCTTTCCACATCTACTTGGCAATGGACGCATGATGGCTCAGGAGATTTTAAATGGTAGCAGTGGTCAAACAGTGCTTCTCATGTTTTTCCTAAAAGCAGTGGTCGTTCTTATTATCCTTTGGGCAGGGGCCTATGGTGGTACTCTTACGCCATCTTTTGCCTTGGGGATGGCTGGAGCTGGTCTCTTGGGTATGATTCTAGGTGTGGATAGCCAGCCAACTACTTTACTTTTGGGATCTGTTTGTTTTTTGTCTGTGACCTTGAGGGCTCCTTGGTCTGCAACTGGATTAGTTATAGGTTTTACCGGGCTAGGTATAGATTCTCTTCCGTATCTCTTAGTAACAGCTGTTTTAGCCTATGAATTTGCAAAAATGTTAGATCGCTTTCCTTGGGCTAGCATACTGTGTCAGAAGTCAAAGAATAAAGTAATTAGGTAGGAAATGCCCATTTCTTCTAGTCAATGATTTGATTTAAATATTAAAAAAACTCTCAATTTATTTATAACTATTTTAAATAAAAATGAAGTAGTCTTATTGGAATCTTGATTGAATCCGATTTTTCCTAGCTATAAAAATAAAAAAAGAAAGGTAGAGCGTGTGTTCTAATTTGAACACGAGCGGAAAACTTTTCTAAAAACTCAGAAGAGAAGGGAGTTCGGATTTGAATAAAAGCCGCTCTAAGCTTCTCAATATCATCAAAATTAAGAAAGAAAGGATGGGTAAACCGTATTTGCTGAACTGAATACGGGCGGAGAACTGTGTAAAAAAGATAAACTGTTTAGCATCTGCGATGCGTCATCAGTTTCTTATTTTTACTTTATTCTCTGTCGCTATCCTGAATATAAAAAAAGAAAGGTAGAGTGAGGTGTTCTAATTTGAACACGAGCGGAAAACTTTTCTAAAAACTCAGAAGAGAAGGGGGAGTTTGGATTTGAATAGAGACCGCTCTAATCTTCTCAATATCATCAAAATTAAGAAAGAAAGGAATTGAACCCACCCTAAAAGCAGTGGGAAAAAGATAGTTGGTCTAGCGAGCATCGCTCACTGCACCCAACTCCTATTTTCCCTTTGCTTTTTGACGGGTTTGGTATCTTTCTAAATATCAAATATAAAAAAAGAAAGGTAGAGCGTGTGTTCTGATTTGAACACGAGCGGAAAACTCGGAAAATAGATAATCTGACTGAGAAATCAGGATTTCTCGTCAGATTCCTAATTTTCAGTCGTTTTCTTGTCGCTCTTTGTATCATAAATTATGTCTATCCATATTGCTGCTCAGCAGGGTGAAATTGCTGATAAAATTCTTCTTCCTGGGGATCCTCTTCGTGCGAAGTTTATTGCGGAGAATTTCCTTGAAGATGCTGTTTGTTTTAACGAAGTGCGTAACATGTTTGGTTACACTGGTACTTACAAGGGCCACCGTGTATCTGTCATGGGAACTGGGATGGGGATGCCATCGATTTCGATTTATGCGCGTGAGTTGATTGTGGACTACGGTGTGAAAAAATTGATCCGTGTGGGAACAGCAGGTTCTTTGAATGAAGACGTTCACGTCCGTGAATTAGTTTTGGCGCAAGCAGCTGCAACCAATTCAAACATCATCCGCAATGACTGGCCACAGTACGATTTCCCACAAATCGCTAGCTTTGATTTGCTGGACAAGGCCTACCATATCGCCAAAGAACTTGGTATGACCACCCACGTTGGGAACGTTTTGTCTTCTGATGTCTTTTATTCAAACTACTTTGAAAAGAACATCGAACTTGGTAAATGGGGAGTCAAGGCTGTGGAAATGGAAGCAGCAGCTCTTTACTATCTTGCTGCTCAACACCATGTTGATGCTTTAGCTATTATGACTATCTCAGATAGCTTGGTCAATCCAGATGAAGACACGACTGCAGAAGAACGCCAAAATACCTTCACTGATATGATGAAGGTTGGTTTGGAAACCTTGATTGCAGAGTAAAATGTAAAAGAAAATCCTGATTTCAAGTAAAATCAGGATTTTTTCATGGATGCAATTTTTTCTGGATCTGGTGTGACACGGAGGGTCTTTTGTCCTGTGTAAGTGACAAAGCCAGGTTTTCCACCAGTTGGTTTGTTGAGTTTTTTGACTTCAATCATATCTACCTGCACGAGATTCGACAGGCGCCCTTGAGAGAAGTAGGCAGCTAACTCTGCTGCGTCTGTCTTGACTTCATCAGATGGGTCAAGATTTCCTGAGATGACAACGTGGCTTCCAGGGATATCCTTGGCATGAAACCAAAGTTCCTCCTTGCGGGCCATTTTAAAGGTTAGCTCCTCATTTTGCAGGTTATTGCGTCCGACATAGATGATGGTTTTGCCATCGCTTGCTAGATACTGTTCTGGTTTTTTTCGTTTCTGAATTTTCTCTCGCTGTCTTCTGCGGATAAAGCCAGTTTGAATCAATTCTTCACGGATTTCAGCGATTTCTTCCAGCCCAGCTTGGTTGAGAACAGTTTCCACACTTTCCAGATAGAGAATAGTCGCCTTGGTTTCCTCAATCAGATCAGTCAAGTATTTGACAGCTTCTTTGAGTTTCTGGTAACGTTTAAAATAGCGTTGGGCATTCTGGTTGGGAGTTAGTGCCTTATCAAGAGCAATGGTGATAGGCTGATTCGTGTAGTAATTATCCAAGACTACCTGGTCTTGGTCATTCGGAACTTGATGGAGGAAGGTTGTCAGCAATTCTCCTTTTTGACGAAATTCTTCAGCGTTGTCTGTCGCCAGTAACTCTTTTTCTTGTTTTTTAAGCTTATGACGATTTTTTTGAAGTTCATTTTCAACACGACGAATGAGTTCACTGGCTTGCTGTTTGACGCGGTCGCGTTCAGCCTTGTCCTTATAGTAGGTGTCTAACAAATCAGAAAGACTGGTAAAAGGTTCTCCCACCTGATTTGCAAAAGGAACTGGGCTGAAGGAAGTCTCAGTCAAGCATGGCTGGGTTTCTTGATTGAAAAAGTTACGGAAAGTGGAAAGTTTTTCACTAACCAGTATGCTTTCCAATTCATTTGCCGTATCGCGTCCCAGACCTTGAAAGAGGCTTTGAAGGTTTTTAGCTGTCGTTTCCTGTGTTTGCAGGATTTCAAAGAGTTTTTCATCCTTGATAGTAAAAGGATTGAGTGATTCCGTACTCGGAGGAGCGATATAGGTCGATCCAGGCAGCAAGGTGCGGTAGCTATTTTGTGAAAAGCCGACGTGTTTAATGACTTCGAGAATTTTATGACTGCTCTTATCAACCAGTAGAATATTACTGTGTTTCCCCATAATTTCGATAATCAAGGTAGCCTGAATATGGTCCCCAATCTCGTTTTTATTGGAAACTATCATTTCCACAATACGGTCATTTTCCACTTGCTCGATCGACTCAATCAGGGCACCCTGCAAATATTTTCTCAAAACCATGATAAAGGTAGAAGGTTGGGCTGGATTTTCAAAAGTCGTTTGGGTCAGCTGAATGCGTCCAAAAACTGGATGGGCAGAAAGGAGCAGGCGATGACTTTGGCGATTGCTACGGATTTGCAAGACCAACTCTTGTTCAAAAGGTTGATTGATTTTCTGGATGCGACCGTTCACTAACTCTCTTCGCAATTCCTCAACCATGTGGTGTAAAAAAAATCCGTCAAATGACATCGTTCTCTCCTTGTGATTGTATTCCATAGTATTATATCAAAAAGGTAGAATAAAATCATGGAAATGTGGTATAATAAAGCCAAGTAAAGAGAAACGAGAAGCACATGTATATTGAAATGGTAGATGAAACTGGTCATGTTTCAAAAGAAATGTTGCAACAAACCCAAGAAATTTTGGAATTTGCAGCCCAAAAATTAGGCAAAGAAGACAAGGAGATGGCAGTCACTTTTGTGACCAATGAGCGTAGTCATGAACTTAATCTTGAGTACCGTGACACAGACCGTCCGACAGATGTTATCAGCCTTGAATATAAGCCAGAGTTGGAAATTGCCTTTGACGAAGAGGATTTACTTGAAAATCCAGAATTGGCAGAGATGATGTCTGAGTTTGATGCCTATGTTGGGGAACTGTTCATCTCTATCGATAAGGCTCATGAGCAGGCTGAGGAATATGGCCACAGCTTTGAGCGTGAGATGGGCTTCTTGGCAGTACACGGCTTTTTACATATCAATGGATATGATCACTACACTCCGGAAGAAGAAGCGGAGATGTTCGGTTTACAAGAAGAAATTTTGACAGCCTATGGACTCACAAGACAATAAACGAAAATGGAAAAATCGTGACCTGATATCCAGTTTAGAATTTGCTCTCACAGGAATTTTTACTGCCATAAAGGAAGAACGCAATATGCGAAAACATGCGGTGACGGCTCTTGTAGTCATTCTTGCAGGTTTTGTTTTTCAGGTGTCACGAATCGAATGGCTCTTTCTCCTATTGAGCATTTTCTTGGTAGTAGCCTTTGAAATTATCAATTCTGCTATCGAAAATGTGGTGGATTTGGCCAGTCACTATCACTTTTCTATGCTGGCTAAAAATGCCAAGGATATGGCGGCTGGCGCGGTATTAGTGGTCTCTCTTTTCGCAGCCTTAACAGGCGCATTGATTTTTCTCCCACGAATCTGGGATTTAATATTTTAAACAGTAAGAGGAAATTATGACTTTTAAATCAGGCTTTGTAGCCATTTTAGGACGTCCCAATGTTGGGAAGTCAACTTTTTTAAATCATGTCATGGGGCAAAAGATTGCTATCATGAGTGACAAGGCACAGACAACGCGCAACAAAATCATGGGAATTTACACGACTGATAAGGAGCAGATTGTCTTTATCGACACGCCAGGGATTCACAAACCTAAAACTGCCCTTGGAGATTTTATGGTTGAGTCTGCCTACAGTACTCTTCGTGAAGTGGACACCGTTCTTTTTATGGTGCCTGCTGATGAAGCGCGTGGTAAGGGGGATGACATGATTATTGAGCGTCTCAAGGCTGCCAAGGTTCCTGTGATTCTGGTGGTGAACAAGATTGATAAGGTTCACCCAGACCAGCTTTTGTCTCAGATTGATGATTTCCGTAATCAGATGGACTTCAAGGAAATCGTTCCTATCTCAGCCCTTCAGGGCAATAACGTGTCTCGTCTAGTAGATATTTTGAGTGAAAATTTGGACGAAGGTTTCCAATATTTCCCGTCTGATCAAATCACAGACCATCCAGAACGTTTCTTGGTTTCAGAAATGGTTCGCGAGAAAGTCTTGCACCTAACTCGTGAAGAAATTCCTCACTCAGTTGCCGTAGTAATTGATTCTATGAAACGGGACGAAGAGACAGACAAGGTGCACATCCGTGCAACCATCATGGTCGAGCGCGATAGTCAGAAAGGGATTATCATCGGTAAAGGTGGTGCTATGCTTAAAAAAATCGGTAGCATGGCCCGTCGTGATATTGAACTCATGCTAGGAGACAAGGTCTTCCTAGAAACCTGGGTCAAGGTCAAGAAAAACTGGCGCGATAAGAAGCTAGATTTGGCTGACTTTGGCTATAATGAAAAAGAATACTAAGTAGAGGTGGGCTCATGCCTGCTTCTTGTTTTTACAGAAGGAGGACTTATGCCTGAATTACCAGAGGTTGAAACTGTTCGCCGTGGCTTGGAAAAATTGATTCTGGGTAAGAAGATTTCGAGTATAGAAATTCGTTATCCCAAGATGATTAAGACAGATTTGGACGAGTTTCGAAAGGAAGTGCCTGGTCAGATTGTTGAGTCAATGGGACGTCGTGGCAAATATTTGCTTTTTTATCTGACAGACAAGGTCTTGATTTCCCATTTGCGCATGGAGGGCAAGTATTTTTACTATCCAGACCAAGCACCTGAACGCAAGCATGCCCATGTTTTCTTCCAGTTTGAGGATGGTGGAACGCTTGTTTATGAGGATGTACGCAAGTTTGGTACTATGGAATTGCTAGTGCCAGACCTTTTGGATGCCTACTTTATTTCTAAAAAATTAGGTCCTGAACCAAGCGAACAAGACTTTGATTTGCAGGTCTTTCAAGCTGCCCTTGCCAAGTCCAAAAAGCCTATCAAATCCCATCTCCTAGACCAGACCTTGGTTGCTGGCCTTGGCAATATCTATGTGGATGAGGTTCTCTGGCGAGCTCAGGTTCATCCAGCAAGACCTTCTCAGACTTTGACTGCAGCAGAAGCGTCAGCCATTCATGACCAGACAATTGCTGTATTGGGACAGGCTGTTGAAAAAGGTGGTTCCACCATTCGAACTTATACCAATGCCTTTGGGGAAGATGGAACCATGCAGGATTTTCATCAGGTCTATGACAAGGCTGGTCAAGAATGTGTACGCTGTGGTACCATCATTGAGAAAATTCAACTAGGCGGACGCGGAACCCACTTTTGTCCAAACTGTCAAAGGAGGGAGTGATGGGAAAAATCATCGGAATTACAGGAGGAATTGCCTCGGGTAAGTCAACTGTGACAAATTTTCTAAGAGAGCAAGGTTTTCAAGTGGTGGATGCTGACGCAGTCGTCCACCAACTACAGAAACCAGGTGGTCGTCTATTTGAGGCTCTAGTCCAGCATTTTGGTCAAAAAATTATCTTAGAAAATGGAGAACTTGATCGCCCTCTCCTAGCTAGTCTCATCTTTTCAAACCCTGAAGAACGAGAATGGTCTAAGCAAACCCAAGGAGAGATCATTCGTGAGGAACTGGTAGCATTGCGTGACCAGTTAGCCCAGACAGAAGCGATTTTTTTCATGGATATTCCCCTGCTTTTTGAGCAGGACTATGCCTCTTGGTTTAATGAGACTTGGTTGGTCTATGTGGATCGAGATATCCAAGTAGAACGTTTAATGAAAAGGGATCAGCTATCCAAGAATGAAGCTGAGTCTCGTCTGGCAGCCCAGTGGTCTTTAGAAAAAAAGAAAGATTTGGCCATCCATGTTCTAGACAACAATGGAAATCAGGATCATCTTCTTACTCAAGTGCGTATCCTTCTTGAGGGAGGTAGCTAAGATGACAGAGATTAACTGGAAGGATAATCTGCGCATTGCCTGGTTCGGTAATTTTCTGACAGGAGCCAGTATTTCTTTGGTTGTGCCCTTTATGCCCATCTTTGTGGAAAATCTAGGTGTTGAGAGCGAGCAAGTCGCTTTTTATGCAGGATTAGCTATTTCTGTCTCTGCTATTTCAGCGGCGCTCTTTTCTCCTATCTGGGGAATCCTTGCTGACAAATACGGTCGAAAACCCATGATGATTCGTGCTGGGCTTGCCATGACGATCACTATGGGAGGCTTGGCCTTTGTCCCAAATATCTATTGGCTAATCTTTCTTCGTTTATTAAACGGTGTATTTGCGGGTTTTGTTCCCAATGCAACGGCCTTGATAGCCAGTCAGGTTCCCAAGGAGAAATCAGGAACTGCCTTAGGTACTTTGTCTACTGGAGTAGTTGCAGGTACTCTAACTGGTCCCTTTATTGGTGGCTTTATCGCAGAATTATTTGGCATTCGTACGGTTTTCTTACTGGTTGGTAGTTTTCTGTTTTTAGCTGCTATTTTGACTATTTACTTTATTAAGGAAGATTTTCAACCAGTAGCCAAGGAAAAGGCCATCCCAACAAAGGAATTGTTTACATCAGTTAAATATCCCTATCTTTTGCTCAATCTCTTTCTAACTAGTTTTGTCATTCAATTTTCAGCCCAATCGATTGGCCCTATTTTGGCTCTTTATGTACGCGACTTAGGGCAGACAGAGAATCTTCTTTTTGTCTCTGGTTTGATTGTATCCAGTATGGGCTTTTCCAGCATGATGAGTGCGGGAGTTATGGGCAAGCTAGGTGACAAAGTGGGCAATCATCGTCTCTTGGTTGTCGCCCAGTTTTATTCAGTCATCATCTATCTCCTCTGCGCCAATGCCTCTAGTCCCCTTCAACTAGGACTCTATCGTTTCCTCTTTGGCTTGGGAACCGGTGCGCTGATACCTGGTGTCAATGCCCTTCTCAGCAAAATGACTCCCAAAGCTGGTATTTCGAGGGTCTTTGCCTTCAATCAGGTATTCTTTTATCTGGGAGGTGTCGTTGGTCCCATGGCAGGTTCTGCAGTAGCAGGTCAATTTGGCTACCATGCAGTCTTTTATGCGACAAGCCTTTGTGTTGCCTTTAGTTGTCTCTTTAACCTGCTTCAATTTCGAACATTATTAAAAGTAAAGGAAATCTAGTGCGAGTAAAAATTAATCTCAAATGCTCCTCTTGTGGCAGTATCAATTACCTAACTAGTAAAAACTCCAAAACCCATCCAGACAAGATTGAGGTTTTAAAGTATTGTCCCAAGGAAAGAAAAGTAACCCTACATCTTGAATCTAAGTAGATTTTATGGTAAAATAATAGGGATTTTAAGGAGTTTGATATGTATAACCTATTATTAACCATTTTATTAGTATTATCTGTTGTGATTGTGATTGCGATTTTCATGCAACCAACTAAAAACCAATCCAGCAATGTATTTGATGCCAGCTCAGGTGATTTGTTTGAACGCAGTAAAGCACGCGGTTTCGAAGCTGTAATGCAGCGTTTGACAGGGATTTTAGTCTTTTTCTGGCTAGCCATTGCCTTAGCATTGACGGTATTATCAAGTAGATAAGAAAATAATGGGCAGGACTAGGTCTTTGCCTCTTTTTATTTTTAAAGGATGTTTAAGAAGGTTTTACAGTAAAAGAAAATAAAAAATCTAGAAAGAAAATATGAAAGATAGAATAAAAGAATATTTACAAGATAAGGGAAAGGTGACTGTCAATGACTTGGCTCAGGCTTTGGGAAAAGACGGTTCCAAGGATTTTCGTGAGTTGATTAAAACCTTGTCCCTAATGGAAAGAAAGCACCAGATACGCTTTGAAGAAGATGGTAGTCTGACATTAGAAATTAAGAAAAAACATGAGATTACTCTCAAGGGGATTTTTCATGCCCATAAAAATGGCTTTGGTTTTGTCAGCCTAGAAGGCGAAGAGGACGACCTTTTTGTAGGAAAAAACGATGTCAACTATGCTATTGATGGTGATACAGTTGAGGTTGTCATCAAGAAAGTCGCTGACCGCAATAAGGGAACAGCAGCAGAAGCCAAAATTATCGATATCTTAGAACACAGCCTGACAACTGTTGTCGGGCAAATCGTTCTAGATCAGGAAAAACCCAAGTATGCCGGCTACATCCGTTCAAAAAATCAGAAAATCAACCAACCCATCTATGTTAAGAAACCAGCTCTAAAACTAGAGGGAACAGAAGTTCTTAAGGTCTTTATCGACAAATACCCAAGCAAGAGACATGATTTCTTTGTCGCTAGTGTCCTCGATGTGGTGGGGCATTCAACGGATGTTGGGATTGATGTCCTTGAGGTTTTGGAGTCTATGGACATTGTATCCGAGTTTCCAGAAGCTGTCGTCAAGGAAGCAGAAAGTGTGCCTGATGCTCCGTCTCAAAAGGATATGGAAGGCCGTCTGGATCTAAGAGATGAGATTACCTTTACCATTGATGGTGCTGATGCCAAGGACTTGGACGATGCGGTGCATATCAAGGCTTTGAAAAATGGCAATCTGGAGCTTGGTGTTCACATCGCAGACGTTTCCTACTATGTGACCGAGGGTTCTGCCCTTGACAAGGAAGCCCTTAACCGCGCGACTTCTGTTTATGTGACAGACCGTGTGGTCCCAATGCTTCCAGAACGCTTGTCAAACGGCATCTGCTCCCTCAATCCTCAAGTTGACCGCCTGACCCAATCTGCTATTATGGAGATTGATAAACATGGTCGTGTGGTCAATTACACAATTACACAAACGGTTATCAAGACAAGCTTTCGTATGACCTATAGTGATGTCAATGATATTCTAGCTGGCGACGAGGAAAAGAAAAAAGAGTACCAGAAAATTGTTCCAAGTATCAAACTCATGGTCAAGCTCCATGAAATTTTAGAAAACATGCGTGTGAAACGTGGTGCTCTCAATTTCGATACCAATGAAGCTAAGATTTTAGTGGATAAACAAGGCAAGCCTGTTGATATCGTTCTTCGTCAGCGTGGTGTTGCTGAGCGCATGATTGAGTCCTTTATGTTGATGGCTAATGAAACAGTTGCCGAGCATTTTAGCAAGTTGGATTTGCCTTTCATCTATCGAATTCACGAGGAGCCTAAGGCTGAAAAGGTTCAGAAGTTTATTGATTATGCTTCGAGCTTTGGCTTGCGCATTTATGGGACTGCCAGTGAAATCAGCCAGGAGGCGCTTCAAGACATCATGCGTACTGTTGAGGGAGAACCCTATGCGGATGTATTGTCCATGATGCTTCTTCGCTCTATGCAGCAGGCTCGCTATTCGGAGCACAATCACGGTCACTATGGTCTAGCGGCTGATTATTACACTCACTTTACCAGCCCGATTCGCCGTTATCCAGACCTTCTTGTTCACCGTATGATTCGTGACTATGGTCGTTCTAAGGAAATAGCCGAGCATTTTGAGCAAGTGATTCCAGAGATTGCGACCCAGTCTTCCAACCGTGAGCGTCGTGCCATCGAGGCAGAACGTGAGGTCGAAGCTATGAAAAAGGCTGAGTACATGGAAGAATACGTTGGTGAAGAGTATGATGCGGTTGTGTCCAGTATCGTCAAATTTGGTCTCTTTGTTGAATTGCCAAACACGGTTGAAGGCTTGATTCATATCACTAATTTACCTGAATTTTATCATTTTAATGAACGTGATTTAACCCTTCGTGGAGAAAAATCGGGTACAACCTTCCGTGTAGGTCAGCAAATCCGTATCCGGGTTGAAAGAGCTGACAAGATGACGGGTGAGATTGACTTCTCTTACATTCCAAGTGAATTTGATGTGATTGAAAAAGGATTGAAACAGTCTAGTCGTAGTGACAGAGGGCGTGGTTCAAGTCGTCGTTCAGATAAGAAGGAAGATAAGAGAAAATCAGGACGCTCAAATGATAAGCGCAAGCATTCGTCAAAAGATAAGAAGAAAAAAGGAAAGAAACCTTTTTATAAGGAAGTAGCTAAGAAAGGAGCCAAACATGGCAAAGGGCGAGGGAAAGGTCGTCGCACAAAATAAAAAGGCGCGTCACGACTATACAATCGTAGATACGCTAGAGGCAGGGATGGTCCTGACTGGAACTGAAATCAAGAGTGTGCGAGCAGCTCGAATCAATCTCAAGGATGGCTTTGCCCAAGTGAAAAATGGAGAGGTCTGGTTGAGTAATGTTCATATCGCTCCTTACGAAGAGGGTAATATCTGGAACCAGGAACCAGAACGTCGTCGTAAACTCCTGCTCCATAAGAAACAAATTCAAAAATTGGAACAAGAGACCAAAGGGACAGGAATGACACTGGTTCCCCTAAAAGTCTATATCAAAGATGGCTATGCCAAGCTTCTTTTAGGACTTGCTAAAGGGAAGCATGACTACGACAAACGGGAGTCTATCAAACGTCGTGAGCAAAACCGCGACATCGCGCGTGTTATGAAAGCTGTTAATCAGCGATAAAAAGAGGAATGAAGATGGAAAAACTAGTTGCCTATAAACGAATGCCCTTGTGGACTAAAGAGACCATGCCAGAGGCTGTTCAGCAAAAGCACAATACCAAGGTCGGGACTTGGGGAAAGATTACTGTTGTAAAAGGAGCTCTCAAGTTTATTGAATTGAGTGAAGAAGGAGAAGTTCTAGCTGAACATCTCTTTGAAGCAGGGGCAGACAATCCAATGGCGCAACCGCAAGCATGGCACCGAGTGGAGGCTGCCACAGATGATGTGGAATGGTACTTGGAATTTTATTGTAAACCTGAGGATTATTTTCCTAAGAAATACAATACCAATTCTGTTCATTCAGAAGTTCTGGAAGCTATGCAAACAGTGAAACCGGGTAAAACCTTGGATTTAGGCTGTGGTCAGGGCCGTAATTCCCTCTTTTTGGCCCAGCAAGGTTTTGATGTGACAGCTATAGATCAAAATGAACTATCCCTTGAAATCTTGCAAAGCATTGTGGAACAGGAAGATTTGGATATGCCTGTTGGTCTTTACGATATCAATTCAGCCAGCATTGGGCAAGCATATGATTTTATCGTTTCAACAGTTGTTTTGATGTTTTTGCAAGCAGACCGCATTCCTGCAATTATTAAAAATATGCAGGAGCATACCACGGTCGGTGGTTATAATCTTATCGTTTGTGCCATGGATACGGAAGATTATCCTTGCTCTGTGAACTTCCCATTTACCTTTAAAGAAGGGGAATTGGCAGACTATTACAAGGACTGGGAATTAGTCAAGTACAATGAAAATCCAGGCCATTTGCACCGTCGTGACGAAAACGGCAATCGTATTCAACTACGCTTTGCGACCATGCTAGCTAAAAAAATCAAATAAACATGAATGAAGATTAGGAAATTTCCTGATCTTTTTTCTTTTTTACGAATAATATAGAAAAGGAGGGAAATCATGTTTGTTGCGAGAGATGCTAGAGGAGAATTGGTAAATGTGTTAGAGGATAAGCTTGAGAAGCAAGCATACACCTGCCCAGCTTGTGGAGGCCAGCTCCGTTTGCGTCAAGGACCAAGTGTTCGGACCCATTTTGCCCACAAAACCTTAAAAGACTGTGATTTTTCCTCTGAAAATGAAAGTCCAGAACACTTAGCAAATAAGGAAGTCCTCTATCAATGGTTGAAAACAGAGGCTGAGGTGCAATTAGAATACCCGCTTCCAGAGCTTAAACAGATTGCGGATGTGTTTGTAAATGGCAACCTAGCTTTAGAGGTTCAGTGTAGCTCCATACCTCAAAAAGTTCTTAAAGAGCGCAGTGAGGGCTATCGTAGTCAGGGTTACCAAGTACTGTGGTTGCTGGGGGAAAAACTGTGGCTCAAGGAGCGTTTGACCCGTCTGCAACAAGGTTTTCTTTATTTCAGTCAAAATATGGGCTTTTATGTTTGGGAAATAGACAAGGAAAAACAGCTTTTAAGACTCAAATACCTGATTCACCAGGATCTCCGAGGCAGACTCTATTATCAAATCAAGGAATTTCCCTATGGTCACGGTAGTCTACTGGAGATATTACGTCTTCCCTATAAGAAACAAAAAATATCTAGTTTTAGTGTTTCTCAGGACAAGGACATCTGTAGTTATATCCGACAACAACTCTATTATCAAAATTCCATTTGGATGAAAGAACAAGCAGAAGCCTATCAAAAGGGAGAAAACCTCCTGACTTATGGCTTAAAAGAATGGTATCCACAAATTCGACCACTAGTAGGTGATTTTTGCCAAATTGAGAAGGATTTGACCAGCTATTATCAGTGTTTTCAAACCTATTATCAAAAAAATCCTCAAAATGATTGGCAAAAGCTCTATCCACCAGCCTTTTATCATCAATATTTCTTAAAAAATATGGTAGAATAGAAAGGATGGAGGAATCTAATGGTATTACAAAGACATGAAATAAATGAAAAAGATACATGGGATCTATCAACGATCTACCCAACTGACCAGGCTTGGGAAGAAGCCTTAAAAGATTTAACAGAACAACTGGAGAAAGTAAGCCAGTATGAAGGTCATCTCTTGGATAGCGCGGATAGCCTACTAGAAATTACTGAATTTTCTCTTGAAATGGAACGCCAAATGGAGAAGCTTTACGTTTATGCTCATATGAAAAATGACCAGGACACACGTGAAGCCAAGTACCAAGAGTACTATGCTAAGGCCATGACTCTCTATAGCCAGCTAGACCAAGCCTTTTCATTCTATGAGCCTGAATTTATGGAAATCAGTGAAAAGCAGTATGCTGACTTTTTAGAAGCTCAACCAAAATTGCAGGTTTATCAACACTATTTTGACAAGCTTTTGCAAGGCAAGGAACACGTTCTTTCACAACGTGAAGAAGAATTATTGGCTGGAGCTGGGGAAATCTTTGGTTCGGCAAGTGAAACCTTCGCTATCTTGGACAATGCGGATATTGTATTCCCTTATGTCCTTGACGATGATGGTAAAGAAGTTCAGCTATCTCATGGGACTTACACACGTTTGATGGAGTCTAAAAATCGTGAGGTGCGTCGTGGTGCCTATCAAGCACTTTATGCGACTTATGAACAATTCCAACATATCTATGCCAAAACCTTGCAAACCAATGTTAAGGTGCAAAACTACCGTGCCAAAGTTCGCAACTATAAGAGTGCTCGTCATGCAGCCCTCGCTGCGAATTTTGTTCCAGAGAGTGTTTATGACAATTTGGTAGCAGCAGTTCGCAAGCATTTACCCCTCTTGTATCGTTACCTTGAGCTGCGTTCAAAGATTTTGGGGATTTCAGACCTCAAGATGTACGATGTCTACACACCACTTTCATCTGTTGAATACAGTTTTACCTACCAAGAAGCCTTGAAAAAGGCAGAAGATGCCTTGGCAGTCTTGGGTGAGGATTACTTGAGCCGTGTTAAACGTGCCTTCAGTGAGCGTTGGATTGATGTTTACGAAAATCAAGGCAAGCGTTCAGGGGCATACTCTGGTGGTTCTTACGATACCAATGCCTTTATGCTTCTTAACTGGCAGGACAATCTAGACAATCTCTTTACTCTTGTTCATGAAACAGGTCACAGTATGCATTCAAGCTATACTCGTGAAACGCAGCCTTATGTTTACGGAGATTATTCTATCTTCTTGGCTGAGATTGCCTCAACCACTAATGAAAATATCTTGACGGAGAAATTATTGGAAGAAGTGGAAGACGACGCAACGCGCTTTGCTATTCTCAATAACTTCCTAGACGGTTTCCGTGGAACAGTTTTCCGCCAAACTCAATTTGCTGAGTTTGAACACGCTATTCATCAAGCAGACCAAAATGGTGAAGTCTTGACAAGTGATTTCTTAAATAAACTCTACGCAGACTTGAACCAAGAGTATTATGGTTTGAGTAAGGAAGACAATCCTGAAATCCAATACGAGTGGGCACGCATTCCACACTTCTACTATAACTACTATGTATACCAATATTCAACAGGTTTTGCAGCAGCCTCAGCTTTGGCTGAAAAAATTGTCCATGGTAGTCAAGAAGACCGTGACCGCTATATCGACTACCTCAAGGCAGGTAAATCTGACTATCCACTCAATGTCATAAGAAAAGCTGGTGTTGATATGGAGAAGGAAGACTATCTCAATGATGCCTTTGCAGTCTTTGAACGTCGTTTGAATGAGTTTGAAGCCCTTGTTGAAAAATTGGGATTGGCATAAGATGGTTGAATCGTATAGCAAAAATGCCAACCATAATATGCGTCGCCCTGTTGTCAAGGAAGAAATTGTGGACTTGATGCGTCAGCGTCAAAAGCAAGTTACAGGTTCTTTGAAAGAGTTGGAAGACTTTGCTCGCAAGGAAAATATTCCTATTATTCCCCATGAAACAGTTGCTTATTTCCGTTTTCTCATGGAAACCATGCAGCCTAAAAATATTCTGGAAATTGGGACGGCTATCGGTTTTTCAGCCCTCTTGATGGCTGAACATGCGCCAAATGCTAAGATTACAACCATTGACCGCAATCCAGAAATGATTGGATTTGCCAAGGAAAATTTCGCCCAGTTTGACAGTCGCAAGCAAATTACGCTCCTAGAAGGAGATGCGGTAGATGTCTTATCTACCTTGACAGAGTCCTATGATTTCGTCTTTATGGATTCAGCCAAATCTAAATACATCGTCTTTCTGCCAGAAATCCTCAAACACTTGGAAGTTGGTGGTGTGGTTGTCTTGGATGATATTTTCCAAGGTGGTGATGTTGCCAAGGATATTATGGAAGTCCGTCGTGGCCAGCGAACCATTTATCGAGGCCTTCAAAGACTATTTGATGCAACTTTAGACAATCCAGGGCTTACTGCAACATTAGTACCTCTGGGGGACGGTATTCTCATGCTTCGTAAAAATGTAGCAGACGTTCAATTACCTGACAGCGAATGATTTTCAGAAAAATTTAAGAAAATATAGTAAAATAGATAGGGTAACACTTATCTCAAAGGAGTAGACATGAAGAAAAAACTATTGGCAGGTGCCATTACACTATTATCAGTAGCAACTTTAGCAGCTTGTTCGAAAGGTTCAGAAGGGGCAGACCTTATCAGCATGAAAGGGGATGTCATCACTGAACATCAATTTTATGAGCAAGTGAAAATCAATCCTTCAGCCCAACAAGTCTTGTTGAACTTGACTATTCAAAAAGTATTTGAGAAGCAATATGGCTCAGAAGTAGATGACAAAGAAATCGATGATATCATTTCTGGAGAAGAAAAACAATATGGTGAGAATTACCAACGTGTCTTATCACAATCAGGTATGACTCTTGAAACACGTAAAGCACAAATTCGTACAAGTAAATTAGTTGAATTTGCAGTTAAAAAGGCTGCAGAAGCTGAATTAACTGATGAAGCGTATAAGAAAGCGTTTGATAGCTATACTCCGGACGTAACTGCTCAAATTATTCGTCTTGATAATGAGGATAAAGCGAAAGAAGTCCTCGAAAAAGCTAAGGCAAGTGGCGCAGATTTCGCTCAACTAGCTAAAGATAACTCAACAGATGAGAAAACCAAAGCGAACGGTGGAGAAATCACTTTTGATTCAGCTTCAACAGAAGTACCAGATCAAGTTAAGAAAGCAGCTTTTGCCTTGGATGTTAACGGAATTTCTGATGTCATTACAGCTACTGGCACACAAGCCTACAGCAGTCAGTATTATATTGTAAAACTCACTAAGAAAACGGAAAAATCATCTAATATTGATGACTACAAAGAAAAATTAAAAACTGTTATCTTGACTCAAAAACAAAATGACGCATCATTTGTTCAAAGCATTATCGGAAAAGAATTGCAAGCAGCCAACATCAAGGTTAAAGACCAAGCCTTCCAAAATATCTTTACCCAATACATCGGTGGTGGCGATTCAAGCTCAAGCAGTTCTTCAAAAGAATAAAACAGAAAAGAGCCAAGTGCTCTTTTTCTTATGAGAAAATCTTTCTATCTTGAGGGTAAGAGTTTTTTTCTTTCGGAAAAAATGGTATAATAGCAATCAAAACTAGAAAATAAACGGAATTTGGGAATAATTTCTTTTGTTCTCATTAGATTGGTGATACTATGAAGATTAGTAAGAGGCACCTATTAAACTATTCTATTCTAGTTCCTTACTTACTTTTATCTATTTTGGGCTTGATTGTGGTTTATTCGACAACCAGTGCCATTCTTATCGAAGAAGGTAAAAGTGCCCTCCAATTGGTTCGAAGTCAGGGAATGTTTTGGATATTTAGTTTAATATTGATTGCCTTGATATATAAGCTGAAATTGAATTTTTTGAGAAAAGAACGACTTTTATTTATTGTTATGTTTGTTGAGCTGATTCTCTTAGCTTTGGCTCGCTTAATTGGTACGCCAGTCAATGGAGCCTATGGTTGGATTTCAGTAGGACCTTTGACCATTCAGCCAGCAGAGTATTTGAAGATTATCATCGTCTGGTACTTGGCCCAACGTTTTTCAAAACAACAGGATGAAATTGGGATTTACGATTTTCAAGTTTTAACTCAAAATCAATGGATTCCTCGTGCTTTTAATGATTGGCGCTTCGTCCTACTAGTAATGATAGGAAGTTTAGCTATTTTCCCAGATTTGGGGAATGCTACCATCCTAGTTCTTGTCGCCTTGATTATGTATACAGTTAGTGGAATTGCTCATCGTTGGTTTATAGTCTTTATCGGTGTATTATTTGGAGTTTCAGCCCTATCCTTATCAGCTATCTCTATGATCGGGGTTGATAAGTTTTCAAAAGTTCCAGTATTTGGTTACGTTGCTAAGCGTTTCAGTGCCTACTTTAATCCCTTTGCCGATTTGGCAGGGTCAGGCCACCAACTTGCAAATTCCTACTTTGCCATGGTAAATGGTGGGTGGTTTGGTCTAGGCTTAGGAAATTCAATCGAAAAACGTGGTTATTTACCAGAGGCACATACAGACTTTGTATTTTCAATTGTTATTGAAGAGTTTGGATTTGTGGGAGCCAGCTTGATTTTAGCACTTGTCTTTTTCCTGATTTTACGAATTATCCTAGTCGGTATTCGTGCTAAGAATCCCTTTAATTCTATGATGGCGATTGGGGTTGGGGGGATGATGCTGGTACAGGTATTTGTCAATATCGGTGGAATTTCTGGCATTATTCCTTCGACAGGAGTAACCTTCCCCTTCTTATCACAAGGAGGGAACAGTCTCCTAGTCTTGTCTGTAGCCATCGCCTTTGTCTTAAATATTGATGCAAGTGAAAAACGTGCCCAATTATATGAGGAGTTAGAAGCTCACTCATCAAACTATATGTAGAGCTGAGAGTGGAAAGGATTACCTATGTCTCTTCAAAAATTAGAAAACTATAGTAATAAAGCTGTCGTGCAAGAAGAAGTATTGATTTTAACAGAATTGTTAGAAGATATCACTAAAAATATGCTTGCCCCAGAGACTTTTGAAAAAATCATGCAGTTGAAGGAATTGTCAACTCAAGAAGATTATCAAGGTTTGAACCAATTAGTTACTAGTCTGACAAATGATGAAATGGCTTATATTTCACGCTATTTCTCTATCTTGCCTCTCTTGATTAATATTTCTGAAGACGTGGATTTGGCTTATGAAATCAACCATCAAAATAATATCGATCAAGATTATCTTGGTAAATTATCAGCAACGATCAAAATGGTTGCGGAAAAAGAAAACGCGGTTGAAATTCTAGAACACTTGAATGTTGTCCCTGTTTTGACAGCCCATCCAACACAAGTGCAACGTAAGAGTATGTTGGATTTGACCAACCATATCCATACCCTCTTGCGTAAGTACCGTGATGTGAAATTAGGTTTGATTAATAAGGAAAAATGGCATAATGATCTCCGTCGTTACATTGAGATTATCATGCAGACAGATATGATTCGTGAAAAGAAATTGAAAGTGACCAATGAAATCACGAATGTAATGGAATACTACAATAGCTCATTCTTGAAAGCAGTTCCTCATTTGACTGCTGAGTACAAGCGTCTGGCTAAAAAACACGGTTTGGAGTTGAAACATCCTAAACCAATTACCATGGGTATGTGGATTGGTGGAGACCGTGATGGTAATCCTTTTGTTACAGCAGATACCTTGAAACAATCTGCTATGACTCAGTGTGGAGTCATCATGAATTACTATGATGAAAAGATTTACCAACTTTATCGTGAGTTCTCTCTCTCAACCAGTATTGTCAATGTGAGCAAGCAAGTCAGAGAAATGGCTCGTCAGTCTAAGGATAACTCGATTTATCGTGAAAAAGAGCTATACCGTCGTGCCTTGTTTGATATTCAATCAAAAATCCAAGCGACAAAAGCTTATTTGATTGAGGATAAGGAAGTTGGAACTCGCTATGAAACAGCTAATGATTTTTATAAGGATTTAATTACCATTCGTGATTCCCTCTTGGAAAACAAGGGTGAAGCACTGATTTCTGGTGATTTTGTTGAGCTAATTCAGGCAGTTGAAATTTTTGGTTTCTATTTGGCATCTATTGACATGCGTCAAGATTCTAGTGTTCACGAAGCCTGTGTAGCTGAACTCTTGAAATCAGCGGGTATTCATTCCCATTATAGCGAACTAAGTGAAGAAGAAAAATGCCAGCTTCTTTTGAAAGAGTTAGAGGAAGATCCGCGTATCCTTTCTGCTACTCATGTTGAAAAATCAGAGTTACTCGAAAAAGAATTGGCCATCTTTAAAGCTGCTCGTAAGTTGAAAGATAAGTTAGGTGATGACGTCATTCGTCAGACTATCATTTCACATGCAACCAGCGTATCAGACATGTTGGAATTGGCTATCTTGCTAAAAGAAGTAGGGTTAGTTGATAAAGAAAGAGCCCGTGTCCAAATTGTTCCTCTCTTTGAAACAATCGAGGACTTGGACCACTCAGAAGAAACCATGAGAGAATATCTTTCACTTCCTCTTGCTAAGAAATGGATTGCTTCACGTAATAACTACCAAGAAATCATGCTTGGTTACTCTGATAGTAATAAAGATGGTGGCTACCTATCATCATGTTGGACCCTCTACAAGGCTCAACAACAATTGACTGCTATTGGAGATGAATGTGGCGTTAAGGTTACCTTCTTCCACGGCCGTGGTGGAACTGTCGGTCGTGGTGGTGGACCAACCTATGAAGCCATCACCTCTCAACCGCTTAAGTCTATCAAGGATCGTATCCGCTTGACGGAGCAGGGTGAAGTAATTGGTAATAAATACGGTAACAAAGACGCAGCCTACTATAACCTTGAAATGCTGGTTTCAGCAGCCATTAACCGTATGATTACTCAGAAGAAGAGCGATACCAATACTTCAAATCGTTATGAAGCTATTATGGATCAAGTAGTGGACCGTAGTTACGATATCTACCGTGATTTGGTCTTTGGTAATGATCATTTTTATGATTATTTCTTCGAGTCAAGTCCAATCAAGGCTATTTCAAGCTTTAATATTGGTTCTCGTCCAGCTGCTCGTAAGACTATTACTGAAATCGGTGGTTTGAGAGCCATCCCTTGGGTCTTCTCATGGTCGCAAAGTCGCGTCATGTTCCCTGGATGGTATGGGGTTGGTTCAAGCTTCAAGGAATTTATTGATAAAAATCCAGAGAATATCGCTATCCTACGAGACATGTACCAAAACTGGCCTTTCTTCCAATCGCTTCTTTCAAATGTCGATATGGTCTTGTCAAAATCAAATATGAATATTGCTTTTGAATATGCCAAACTTTGTGAGGATGAAGAAGTAAAAGCAATCTATGAGACTATTCTAAATGAATGGCAAGTCACCAAAGAAGTTATCTTGGCTATCGAAGGTTACGATGAACTCTTGGCTGAAAATCCATATCTAAAAGCAAGTTTGGATTACCGTATGCCTTACTTTAATATCCTCAACTATATCCAGTTGGAGTTGATTAAACGTCAACGTCGAGGAGAATTATCAAGCGATCAAGAAAAATTAATCCATACAACCATCAACGGAATTGCGACAGGATTACGTAATTCAGGCTGATACCTATCAAACTTCCTCTTTTCTATAGGGGAAGTTTTTGAATAGTTCAAAAAAATGCTAAAAGAGTCTTGACAAGTATTTGAAAAATGATATAATTTAACCATTCAGAAAAGTAATCATATAAACTTTTTAGAGAGTCTGTGGTAGCTGAAAACAGATAAGTGATGATGATGAAAATTGGGCTGAATGTTATTTAGAATTTGAAATCATAAAAATTCGGTGAGCACACCTTACAGTGCATCTCGTTATTGCGAGACAGAGCGATAGGGAAATTCCCTATAATTGAGGTGGTACCGCGCATCGACGTTCTCACACAAGTTTTTTGTGTGAGGACTTTTTGATGGAGGTTAGTATGGAAAGAAAACGATGGCGTTACTTGTTTATACTCAATGAAAATCAAAAAGCAAACTAGGAAGCTAGCCGCAGGTTGCTCAAAGCACTGCTTTGAGGTTGTGGATAGAACTGACGAAGTCAGTAACCATAGCTACGGTAAGGCGACGCTGACGTGGTTTGAAGAGATTTTCGAAGAGTATTAGATAAGTGAAGTATTTTAAAGGAATAAAAAGGAGAAATAGAATGAAAAATAAACGTTTAATTGGAATTATCGCTGCATTAGCAGTCTTAGTAGCAGGAAGTTTGATTTACTCTTCAATGAATAAACCAGAAGCTAAAAATGAAAAGAAAGTTGCCAAAGTTGGTGTCCTTCAGTTTGTGAGCCATCCCTCTCTTGACTTGATTTATAAGGGAATCCAAGATGGACTTGCAGAAGAAGGTTATAAAGATGATCAAGTTAAAATCGATTTTATGAACTCAGAAGGCGACCAAAGTAAGGTTGCGACAATGAGTAAACAATTGGTTGCAAATGGGAATGACCTTGTGGTTGGTATTGCAACACCAGCTGCTCAAGGTTTGGCTAGTGCCACAAAAGACCTACCGGTTATCATGGCTGCTATTACAGACCCAATTGGTGCTAACTTGGTCAAAGATTTGAAAAAACCAGGTGGCAACATCACAGGGGTATCTGACCACAATCCAGCTCAACAACAAGTTGAACTCATCAAAGCTCTCACACCAAATGTGAAAACAATCGGATCTCTTTACTCAAGCAGCGAAGACAATTCAAAAACTCAAGTCGAAGAATTTAAGGCTTATGCTGAAAAAGCAGGTTTGACAGTCGAAACATTTGCTGTTCCTTCAACAAATGAAATTGCTTCAACAGTTAACGTTATGACTAGTAAGGTCGATGCTATCTGGGTTCCAATTGATAACACTATTGCTTCAGCCTTCTCAACTGTTGTTTCAAGTAATCAATCCGCTAAAAAACCAATTTACCCAAGTGCAACTGCAATGGTAGAAGCTGGTGGTTTGGCATCCGTTGTAGTTGACCAACACGACCTTGGTGTGGCAACAGGTAAAATGATTGCGCAAGTTTTGAAAGGTGCTAAACCAGCTGATACTCCAGTCAATGTGTTTTCAACTGGTAAGTCAGTAATTAACAAAAAATTGGCACAAGAGCTAGGTATTACGATTCCTGAATCTGTTCTTAAAGAAGCAGGACAAGTGATTGAATAATCTGTAATGGAGGAGTTGGGGACATCTCCTCCAATTTTTTACAATAGAAATCATATAGAAAAGGTTAAGAAACAGATGATATTATCTATTATTTCTCAAGGATTTGTCTGGGCTATTTTAGGTCTGGGGATCTTTATGACATTTAGGATTTTGAACTTTCCAGATATGACAACAGAAGGTTCCTTCCCTCTTGGGGGAGCTGTTGCTGTCACTTTGATAACCAAAGGAGTGAACCCATTTTTAGCGACTCTTGTTGCTGTAGGAGCAGGTTGTTTGGCTGGAATGGCAGCAGGACTTCTTTATACAAAAGGGAAGATCCCAACCTTGCTCTCAGGGATTTTGGTGATGACTTCCTGTCACTCTATCATGCTGTTGATTATGGGGCGTGCAAACTTAGGACTGCTTGGAACTAAGCAAATTCAAGATGTTTTACCTTTTGATTCAGACTTGAACCAACTCTTGACAGGTCTCATCTTTGTCAGTCTTGTTATTGTTCTCATGCTCTTTTTCTTGGACACTAAACTCGGACAAGCCTATATTGCTACAGGTGACAATCCTGATATGGCTAGAAGTTTCGGGATTCATACTGGTCGCATGGAGCTTATGGGCTTGGTCTTATCAAATGGTGTGATTGCCCTTGCAGGTGCTCTTATTGCCCAGCAAGAAGGTTATGCCGATGTATCTCGAGGAATTGGGGTTATCGTTGTAGGTCTTGCAAGTTTGATTATTGGGGAAGTTATTTTTAAGAGTTTGAGCTTAGCAGAGCGCCTGGTTGCCATCGTTGTAGGTTCTATCGCCTATCAATTCTTAGTGTGGGCAGTTATCGCACTTGGCTTTAATACAAGTTATCTTCGTTTGTACAGCGCCGTGATTTTAGCAGTCTGCCTCATGATTCCAACATTTAAGCAAACAATCTTGAAAGGAGCCAAATTAAGCAAATGACAGCAATTGTAGAATTAAAAAATGCAACCAAAGTCGTTAAAAATGGCTTTGATGAAGAAAAGATTATTTTAAATGATGTTTCCTTAGAAATTTTTGAACAGGATTTCATCACGATTTTAGGTGGAAATGGAGCTGGGAAATCAACTCTCTTTAACACTATTGCAGGAACCTTGTCATTAACCAGTGGAACTATTCGTATCTTGGGTGAAGATGTTACTAAGTTTTCACCCGAGAAGCGTGCCAAGTATCTGTCTCGAGTTTTCCAAGATCCCAAGATGGGGACAGCTCCCCGTATGACGGTGGCTGAAAATCTTTTGATTGCCAAGTTTCGTGGTGAAAAGCGAGGACTGTTTCCGAGACGTCTGGCTAGCTATAAGGATGAGTTTCAGGCAACTATTGAAAAAGTGGGAAACGGTCTTGAGAAACACTTGAATACACCGATTGAGTTCTTATCAGGTGGACAAAGACAAGCCTTGAGTCTCTTGATGGCAACCTTGAAGCGTCCTGAATTACTCTTGTTAGATGAGCATACTGCAGCCCTTGATCCAAAGACCAGTGTGGCCTTGATGGAATTGACGGATGAATTTGTCAAGAATGATCAGCTGACAGCGCTTATGATTACTCATCATATGGAAGATGCTCTCAAATATGGCAATCGCTTGATTGTTATGAAGGAAGGTCGTATTATCCAAGATTTGACCCAAGAAGAAAAAGCAAAAATGAAAATCTCTGATTATTATCAACTCTTTGAATAAAGTAGGGAAAATGAGTGAAATGGTTTACTTTTTTTCTGAAATAAAGTATACTATATAAAGTAAACTATGATAACATGGAGGTATTGTGTATGGTTGACAAACAAGTCATTGAAGAAATCAAAAACAATGCCAACATTGTGGAAGTCATAGGAGATGTGATTTCTTTACAAAAGGCAGGACGGAACTATCTAGGGCTCTGTCCTTTTCATGGTGAAAAAACACCTTCTTTCAACGTTGTTGAGGATAAGCAGTTTTACCACTGTTTTGGTTGTGGGCGCTCAGGTGATGTCTTTAAGTTCATCGAGGAGTACCAAGGGGTTCCCTTTATGGAGGCTGTCCAAATCTTAGGTCAGCGTGTCGGGATAGAGGTGGAAAAACCGCTTTATAGTGAACAGAAGCCAGCTTCACCCCTCCAAGCTCTTTATGATATGCACGAAGATGCTGCCAAATTTTATCATGCTATTCTCATGACAACGACTATGGGGGAAGAGGCCAGAAACTACCTTTATCAGCGTGGTTTAACAGATGAAGTGCTAAAGCATTTTCGGATTGGTTTGGCACCTCCAGAACGAAACTATCTCTATCAACGTTTGTCTGGTCAGTATCGTGATGAGGATTTCCTAGATTCAGGACTGTTTTATCTCTCGGATGCTAATCAATTTGTAGATACCTTTCACAATCGGATTATGTTTCCCCTGACAAATGACCAGGGAAAGGTCATTGCCTTCTCAGGTCGTATCTGGCAGAAAACGGATTCACAAACTTCTAAGTATAAAAATAGCCGATCGACTGCAATTTTTAACAAAAGTTACGAATTATATCATATGGATAGGGCAAAAAAATCTTCTGGTAAAACCAGTGAGATTTACCTGATGGAAGGATTCATGGATGTCATTGCAGCCTATCGGGCTGGAATCGAAAATGCTGTCGCATCTATGGGAACAGCCTTGAGTCGAGAGCATGTTGAGCATTTGAAAAGGCTAACTAAGAAGTTAGTTCTTGTTTATGATGGTGATAAGGCTGGGCAAGCTGCGACATTGAAAGCGCTGGACGAAATTGGTGACATGCCTGTGCAAATCGTTAGCATGCCTGATAACTTGGATCCTGATGAGTATCTACAAAAAAATGGACCAGAAGACTTGGCCTATCTATTAACGAAAACTCGTATTAGTCCGATTGAGTTTTACATTCATCAGTATAAGCCTGAAAACAGTGAAAATCTGCAGGCACAGATTGAGTTTATTGAAAAAATAGCTCCCTTGATTGTTCAAGAAAAATCTATTACTGCTCAAAACAGCTATATACATATTTTAGCTGACAGTCTGGCGTCCTTTGATTATGCCCAGATTGAGCAGATTGTTAATGAGAGTCGTCAGGCGCAAAGGCAGAATCGTATGGAAGGAATTTCCAGACCGACGCCAATCACTATGCCTGTCACCAAGCAGTTATCGGCTATTATGAGGGCAGAAGCCCATCTACTTTATCGAATGATGGAATCTCCCCTTGTTTTGAATGATTACCGTTTACGAGAAGACTTTGCATTTGACACTCCTGAATTTCAGGTTTTATATGACTTGCTTGGCCAGTATGGAAATCTTCCTCCAGAAGTTCTAGCAGAGCAGACAGAGGAAGTTGAAAGAGCATGGTATCAAGTTTTAGCTCAGGATTTACCATCTGAGATGTCACCTCAGGAACTTAGTGAAGTAGAAATGACTCGAAACAAGGCTCTCTTGAATCAGGACAATATGAGAATCAAAAAGAAGGTGCAGGAAGCTAGCCATGTAGGAGATACCGACACAGCCCTAGAAGAATTGGAACGTTTAATTTCCCAAAAGAGAAGAATGGAGTAATAATGGCAACAAAACAAAAAGAAGTAACAACATTTGACGTACAAGTAGCAGAATTTATCCGTAATCATAAACAAAAAGGGACAGCAACTGATGATGAAATCAATGCTAGTCTGGTGATTCCTTTTACCTTGGATGCTGATGGGATTGAAGATCTCTTGCAACGAATTCAGGATGCAGGGATTTCTATCACAGATAACGAAGGAAATCCAAGTGCGCGTGTTCTTAGTGCAGAAGAAGAGCCAGAACTCAGCGACGAGGACTTGATTGGTTCAACTTCGGCTAAGGTTAATGACCCTGTCCGTATGTACCTGAAAGAAATCGGGGTCGTTCCTCTCTTGACCAATGAAGAGGAAAAAGAGTTGGCACTTGCAGTTGAAGCTGGTGATATCGAAGCCAAACAACGACTTGCGGAAGCCAACCTTCGTTTGGTTGTTTCTATTGCCAAACGTTATGTTGGACGCGGTATGCAGTTCCTTGACTTGATTCAAGAAGGAAATATGGGCTTGATGAAGGCGGTTGACAAGTTTGATTATTCTAAAGGGTTCAAGTTTTCAACTTACGCAACTTGGTGGATTCGTCAGGCTATCACTCGTGCTATTGCGGATCAAGCTCGTACTATCCGTATCCCAGTTCACATGGTTGAAACGATTAATAAGCTGGTTCGTGAACAGCGTAACCTCCTTCAAGAATTGGGACAAGATCCGACACCAGAACAAATCGCTGAACGAATGGATATGACACCTGATAAGGTTCGTGAAATTTTGAAGATTGCCCAAGAACCGGTATCCCTTGAAACACCAATCGGTGAAGAGGATGATAGCCATCTTGGGGACTTTATTGAAGATGAAGTGATTGAAAATCCAGTGGACTATACAACTCGTATCGTCTTGCGTGAGCAGTTGGATGAGGTCTTGGATACTCTTACAGACCGTGAAGAAAATGTTTTGCGTCTACGTTTTGGGCTAGATGATGGGAAAATGCGTACCCTTGAAGATGTGGGTAAAGTCTTTAACGTAACTCGCGAGCGTATCCGTCAGATTGAAGCTAAAGCTTTGAGAAAACTACGCCAACCAAGTCGCAGCAAACCGCTTCGTGATTTTATTGAAGACTAAGAGTGAGGATGAATATGGCTTATACAGAAGAGCAAATTGAAAACATCAAAACACGAATTTTATCAGCCTTGGAAGAAGTTATTGACCCTGAGTTGGGAATCGATATTGTCAATCTTGGTTTGATCTATGAAATTCGTTTTGACGGCGACACAGGACAAACAGAGATTGATATGACTTTGACAACCATGGGGTGTCCCCTAGCAGATCTTTTGACAGATCAGATTTATGATGCCATGACAGAGGTGCCAGAAGTAACGGATACTGAGGTCAAATTAGTTTGGTATCCAGCCTGGACTGTTGAAAAAATGAGTCGCTATGCACGCATTGCCCTAGGCATTAAGTAAACAAATAAAAGCATGTGAGAGATTATTGGAAAAGCGAGGAAATTTCCCCCTCTTTTCCTCTAGTCTCTCCTTTCTTTTGCTGATTTTATTCAAAGAAAATGATATAATAGTAGTTATGGAAAAAAAGAAATTACGCATCAATATGTTGAGTTCAAGTGAGAAAGTAGCTGGACAAGGAGTTTCAGGTGCCTACCGTGAATTAGTTCGTCTTCTTCACCGTGATGCCAAGGACCAATTGATTGTTACAGAAAATCTTCCAATAGAGGCAGATGTGACTCACTTTCATACAATTGATTTCCCCTATTATTTATCAACATTCCAAAAGAAACGCTCAGGAAGGAAAATTGGCTATGTGCACTTCTTGCCTGATACACTTGAGGGGAGTTTGAAAATTCCATTTTTCTTAAAGGGAATTGTGAAACGCTATGTATTTTCTTTTTACAACCGGATGGAGCATTTGGTGGTGGTCAATCCTATGTTTATCGAGGATTTGGTGGCAGCTGGTATTCCACGTGAAAAAGTGACCTATATTCCTAACTTTGTAAACAAGGAAAAATGGCATCCTCTTCCACAGGAAGAGGTAGCGAGACTGCGTACAGAGCTAGGTCTTAGTGACAATCAGTTTATCGTAGTAGGTGCTGGTCAAGTTCAGAAACGCAAAGGGATTGACGATTTTATCCGTCTGGCTGAGGAATTGCCGCAAATTACCTTTATCTGGGCAGGTGGTTTCTCTTTTGGTGGTATGACAGATGGTTATGAACGCTACAAGAAAATCATGGAAAATCCCCCTAAAAATTTGATTTTTCCAGGTATTGTATCGCCAGAGCGGATGCGCGAATTGTATGCCCTAGCGGATCTTTTCTTGCTTCCTAGTTACAATGAACTCTTTCCTATGACTATCCTAGAAGCTGCTAGTTGTGAAGCTCCTATTATGTTGCGTGATTTGGATCTTTATAAGGTGATTTTGGAGGGAAATTATCGGGCTACAGCAGACAGAGAAGAGATGAAAGAAGCTATTCTGGAATATCAAGCGAATCCTGCTGCTTTAAAAGATTTGAAAGAAAAAGCTAAGAATATTTCTAGAGAGTATTCAGAAGAGCATCTGTTACAAATCTGGTTGGACTTTTATGAGAAACAAGCCGCTTTAGGGAGAAAGTAAAAAGTGAGGTAATCTATGCGAATTGGTTTATTTACAGATACCTATTTTCCTCAGGTTTCAGGTGTTGCGACCAGTATTCGGACCTTGAAAACAGAACTTGAAAAGCAGGGGCACGCTGTTTTTATCTTTACGACGACAGATAAGGATGTCAATCGTTATGAAGATTGGCAAATTATCCGCATTCCAAGTGTTCCTTTCTTTGCTTTTAAGGATCGTCGCTTTGCCTATCGAGGATTCAGTAAGGCGCTTGAAATTGCTAAACAGTATCAACTGGATATTATCCATACTCAGACAGAATTTTCTCTTGGTTTGTTGGGGATTTGGATTGCGCGTGAATTGAAGATTCCCGTTATTCATACCTATCACACCCAGTACGAAGACTATGTACATTATATTGCCAAGGGGATGTTGATTCGTCCTAGTATGGTCAAGTATCTGGTTAGAGGTTTTTTGCATGATGTGGATGGGGTGATTTGCCCGAGTGAGATTGTCCGAGACTTGCTATCTGACTATAAAGTCAAGGTTGAGAAAAGGGTCATTCCAACTGGGATTGAATTAGCTAAGTTTGAGCGTCCGGAAATCAAGCAGGAAAATTTGACAGAACTGCGTACTAAACTAGGAATTCAAGATGATGAAAAGATGTTGCTTAGTCTTTCCAGAATTTCCTATGAAAAAAATATTCAAGCAGTACTAGCAGTCTTTGCAGAAGTTCTGAAAGAAGAAGACAAGGTCAAACTGGTGGTAGCTGGGGATGGTCCTTATCTGGATGACCTCAAAGAGCAAGCCAAGAAACTAGAGATTCAAGACTACGTCATCTTTACAGGCATGATTGCTCCTAGTGAGACGGCTCTTTACTATAAGGCGGCGGATTTCTTCATCTCGGCATCGACAAGTGAAACGCAAGGTTTGACATACTTGGAAAGCTTAGCCAGTGGAACGCCTGTCATTGCTCATGGAAATCCTTATCTGGATAATCTTATCAGTGATAAAATGTTTGGAACCTTGTACTATGGGGAACATGATTTGGCTGGAGCTATTTTGGAAGCCCTGATTGCAACTCCAGATATGGATGAGCATACCTTATCAGAGAAATTGTACGAGATTTCAGCTGAGAATTTTGGAAAACGAGTGCATGAGTTTTATCTGGATGCCATTATTTCAAATAACTTCCAGAAAGATTTAGCAAAAGATGATACGGTCAGTCAGCGTATCTTTAAGACAGTTTTGTATCTACCGCAACAGGTGGTTGCTGTGCCTGTAAAAGGCTCTAGACGAATGCTGAGGGCTTCAAAAACACAGTTAATCAGCATCAGAGATTATTGGAAAGACCATGAAGAATAGAAAGAGGAATAGCTATGAAAAAACAATTGATGAGAAGTGGTAGTGATCAAAAAATTGCTGGAGTATGTGCTGGGGTCGCAAATTATTTTGATATTGATCCGACTATTGTTCGTGTAATATGGGGTGTTCTTGCATTTTGTTATGGGGCAGGAATTGTAGCTTATATCATTTTATGGATTATTGCGCCGGTAGCAAGTGACTATTGAAAACTAGCTCAATTCATGCTAAGATAATAGAAAATAGAATGTAACGAAGGAGATAAAAATGGCATTTGGAGATAATGGAAAACGTAAAAAAACGATGTTTGAGAAATTAACCTTGCTTATCGTACTTATCATGTTAGTAGCAAGTATTTTGGGTATTTTTGCAACTGCAATTGGTGCCCTCAGTAATCTATAAAATAGATTCAAGAAAATTTTGTGACTGGGATTTCCCAGCCCTTTTTTAAAGTGAGAAGAAAAAATGAGTATGTTTTTAGATACAGCCAAGATTAAGGTCAAGGCTGGTAATGGTGGCGATGGTATGGTTGCCTTTCGCCGTGAAAAATATGTCCCTAATGGCGGTCCTTGGGGTGGTGACGGTGGTTGTGGAGGTAATGTCGTCTTCGTTGTAGACGAAGGTCTACGTACTCTCATGGATTTCCGCTACAATCGTCATTTCAAGGCTGATTCTGGTGAAAAAGGAATGACCAAAGGGATGCATGGTCGTGGTGCCGAGGACCTTAGAGTTCGAGTGCCACAAGGTACGACTGTTCGTGATGCAGAGACTGGCAAGATCTTAACAGATTTGATTGAACACGGTCAAGAATTTATTGTTGCCCACGGTGGTCGTGGTGGCCGTGGAAATATCCGCTTTGCGACTCCAAAAAATCCTGCACCTGAAATCTCTGAAAATGGAGAACCAGGTCAGGAACGTGAGTTACAATTAGAATTAAAAATCTTGGCGGATGTTGGTTTAGTGGGTTTCCCATCTGTAGGAAAATCAACACTTTTAAGTGTAATCACATCGGCTAAACCTAAAATCGGTGCCTACCACTTTACCACTATTGTGCCAAATCTTGGTATGGTTCGTACCCAATCAGGTGAATCCTTTGCAGTGGCCGACTTGCCAGGTTTGATTGAAGGCGCTAGTCAAGGTGTTGGTTTGGGAACTCAGTTCCTCCGCCACATTGAGCGTACACGTGTCATCCTCCATATCATTGATATGTCAGCTAGTGAAGGTCGTGATCCATATGAGGACTACCTAGCTATTAATAAGGAGTTGGAGTCATACAATCTTCGTCTCATGGAGCGTCCACAGATTATCGTGGCCAACAAGATGGACATGCCTGAGAGTCAGGAAAATCTTGCAGAATTCAAGAAAAAATTGGCTGAAAACTACGATGAATTTGAAGAGTTACCAGCTATCTTCCCAATTTCTGGTTTGACCAAGCAAGGTCTGGCAACGCTCTTGGATGCTACAGCTGAATTGTTAGACAAGACACCAGAATTCTTGCTCTACGACGAGTCAGATATGGAAGAAGAAGCATACTATGGATTTGACGAGGAAGAAAAAGCCTTTGAAATTAGTCGTGATGACGATGCAACATGGGTGCTTTCTGGTGAAAAACTCATGAAACTCTTTAATATGACTAACTTTGATCGTGACGAATCAGTCATGAAATTTGCCCGCCAGTTACGTGGTATGGGGGTTGATGAAGCCCTTCGTGCGCGTGGAGCTAAAGATGGTGATTTGGTCCGCATTGGTAAATTTGAGTTTGAATTTGTAGACTAGGAGACTGATATGGGAGATAAACCGATATCTTTCCGAGATGCGGATGGCAATTTTGTTTCCGCCGCAGACGTTTGGAATGAAAAGAAATTGGAAGAACTATTTAATCGTCTCAATCCAAATCGTGCCCTGAGATTGGCACGAACTAAAAAAGAAAATCCATCTCAGTAAAGAATATAAAAGAATTCCGTGCCTCATCAGGACACGGAATTTTGTTATTCTTCAAAGAAAAATGGTGGAGCGAATTTTTTCAGTTCTTCAAAGCATCTTTGGGCAGCTTCTGCATCTTCACAGATGACAAGGCAGACATCATCACCACAGAGGGTAGCGATAGCGTCAGAGAAACTTAAAGCATCAATGATAGAACCAAAGGATTGCGCAAGTCCAGGAAGGGTTTTAAGGAGGACTTGGTGTTGAACGGGACGCATCAAGACAAGAGCATCTTCCATATAAATTTCGAGACGTTTCTCCCATTTTGAGATAGAACCTGTATTGAGTACGTAATAAGAGTTGTCTTCTTCACGTACTTTTGAGAGGTTCATACTTTTAATATCTCTCGAAAGTGTAGCTTGTGTAACTTGAATATCATTATCGGCAAGAAGAGCTTGTAGCTCAGCTTGAGTATGAATCTTGTTTTTCGTTACAAGAGCTCGTATGAGTTGGTGTCGGTGTTCAGATTTGTTCATAAAATATTACTCCTTGTACAAAGTACAGAAAGCGTGGACTGATCGAAATCGTCAGTCGAGTGGTAAGCGGTATTGTCACGTATGATGATTTCAAAGTCAGTAGTATAAAGAACGATACGGAGAAAATCTCCTTCTTTTAACTTGTCACTAGTTAAGTACAGATGAATTGGAGGTTAATCCGTTCATCTACATTGCTGTTCTTTACTGGCAGTGAATCATTTAATTATGGTAGCATTTTGTCACGGCTTTTTGTGAATTTACACTAAACGGTAATCACAGAGATTATCCAACATGTGGTGTGGTAGCGTGTATGATAGAGGGTTACACATGTTGGTTAGGGGTTTTAGTATCATTTGTCAAAGCTTCCGTGTTGACCTATCATAAGCCTATATCGGGATTGCATGTGATACCAAGTGTATGTTTGTTTCAACTGTTTAAGTGGAAATCTTCCGTATTGAAAGTCTGATATTATACCTTTTGACAAGGTAGGATAAGACTAGACTGTTTAAGATCAACAGTCAGGTGGTAAGCGGTATTGTCACGGATTGTGATTTCAAAGTCAGTAGTATAGAGGACTAAACGAAGAGTATCTCCTTCTTTTAACTTGTAAATAGTTGGTTGCAATTCAAATTGGATATCCATCCATTCATCTGCAGTAATATTCTCTACTAACAGTAAATCATTTCTATTTTGCAAATTGATATAGCCTTTTGTCACGACTCGTTGTTGATCTTCACGAAATGGTAATTCACAGAGATTTTCCAACATGTGGTAGCGACCGTTGTCAATGGTTCTAGCACTTAAAACAGCTGGATAAGGTTGTAGGTATTTCTTCTGTCCAAATTCTAGCAGTTGGGCTGATAATAACCCTTTGTTTGTGCTGGATTTGATACGAAGATTAAGCTGAGCTCGACCGTTCAAGTGAAGATCTTTAGTCACAGGAAGGTCAATAGTAATCTGATTAGCTTTTCCTTGGTAGAGCTCTGCATTGAAGGTCTGGTAGGTCTTACCATAACGCTCAAAATCCTTATCTGAGTACTGGTTTTGAATGACTTTCTCTTCTTGACCAAGTGAGAAGGTTTCAAAGTTTTCTTGCCCACCGAAGGTATCAAGTGATAGCCAAGTCTGAGGGGCTGTATTGTCCTGCCAAATGACAGTAAGAAGTTGGAAATCTGTATCTTGTCCCAGTAATTTCTTTGTCAATAAGGCGTTCATGGACTCACGGAAGTCAATGGACTGCCAGTTGTTCATGTACACATGGGCGCCATTATGGAAAAAGAGGTGCTTATTTATATGAGTAGGAAGAGCATGGAACATCTGGTAAACATGAAGTGGTTTGACATTCCAATCCTGTGAACCATGGGTAAAGACAACCTCTGCCTTTACTTTATCAGCATTGAGCAGATAGTTGCGGTCATGCCAAAATTGATTGTAGTCACCAGATTTGCGATCTAACTGCTCTTTTACTTTTTCTAAGTCAGCTTGGTGAGCCTCATTACCACGGATATAGTCGCCGGCCAAGAGATTGCGAGAGTAGGTCAGTTCAGCAAGGGAATCAAAGTCCTCACCTGGGTAACCACCTGGGCTAGTTACCAGACCGTTTTCACGGTAGTAGTTGTACCAAGAAGAAATACCAGCCTCGGCAATGATAACCTCTAAACCATCTACACCTGTAGTCGAAAGACCATTGGACATGGTACCTAGATAAGAAAGTCCAGTTGTGGCTACTTTTCCGTTTGACCAGTCAGCCTTGACTTGACGCTGGCGCGTGTGGTCAGTAAAGGCACGGCAACGACCATTAAGCCAATCGATGACATTTTTATAAGCCTCGATTTGCTGGTAGTCTCCATTAGTCATGAAACCTGTGGAGTCTTTGGTACCAACACCAGAGACATAGAGATTAGCAAAGCCTCGTGGAAGGAAGTAGTCGTTGAGAGTATAGCTAGCGTTGATGTGCGTTAGCTTTTCCTCGGCTTCTGATACAAGCTCAGCTTGACCTTGGGCTTGGACGAGATTGAGTTGAGATTCTTTAAGCTCAATTTTCTGAGCAGGTTTGACCTCAAGCTCACCCTCCATCTTGTAGAGAGCCTTATCGCTTGCTTTATCATTTGTTCCCTGATGGTAGGGACTGGCAGTCATGATAGCAGGGATTTGCCCATCATAACGAGGACGAATAATGCTGACCTTGACTAGGTCTGGTAGACCTTTTTGGTCAGTATCGACACGAGACTCAACGTAAACGACTTCTCGAATGGCATCATGGCTAGAAAAAGTAGCCAAACTCTTGCCGTTAAAGTAGTGATAGTCATTATCCTCAGGAATAAGACCGTCGCTGATAAGTTGGTCGATAAGAGTGTTCCCCTTTTTAGTGCGAGTATTGAGTAACTGATAGAGATTTTCAATCAAGTCACCATATACAATGGGAAAACCAGTCTCTTTGCGAAAAGCTTCGCCGTCTTCAAAGTCAATCAAATAAGAAAATCCTAAAAGTTGAAAAGCCACAGTATAGAAAATATCTGCAGTCAACTCTTTATCTGATTGAAAAAATGTCAATAAGTCAGTTTCTTTATCAACTGCTAAACTGGATAGAGGATAGGAGCTGTTTTTAAAATTAAAAAAGAAACGAATAAGAAACGCTTCAAGCATTTGTTTATTTGTAATGTTGACTGGTAAATCAAATCCATACTTTTTTAATTCAAAGATAATTGTATCTCTAGGTAGTGCTAAATAGCTGAATTGATTAAAACGCATAAGACCTCCTATTTATGAAATATATTACATTTATTATATCAAAAAATAGAGAGAAAAGAAACTATAAAAATTAACAGAAATTATAATAAATAAAAATGAGTATTTATGAAATAAACATGTAAAATGATAAGCCTAAATACAAAAATATTAGTGATACTGTTAAAAATCGTGCAAGGATTGTCTAGTCAACTATGATTTGAGCTATTAGATATTAAAGCATCAGTAATAGTAATAGAAATTTTAAGAAAATGGTATAATATAGTGAGAACGATAGAGGAGAAGTGTAAATTGATCGCACAACTAGATACAAAAACAGTCTATAGTTTTATGGAGAGTGTCATTTCGATTGACAAGTATGTGAGAGCAGCAAAAGACTATGGCTACACTCATCTGGCTATGATGGATATTGACAATCTTTACGGGGCTTTCGATTTTCTAGAGGTTACAAAAAAATACGGCATTCATCCTTTGTTAGGGCTTGAAATGAATGTGCTTGTAGATGATAAGGATGTGAATTTGCGCTTTCTAGCTCTATCTAGTGTAGGCTATCAGCAGTTGATGAAGCTTTCAACAGCCAAGATGCAGGGGGAGAAAAGTTGGTCAGTTCTATCTCAGTATCTAGAGGATATTGCGGTAATTGTGCCTTATTTTGAAGAGCTTGAGTTGTTAAATCTAGGCTGTGATTACTATATAGGGGTTTACCCGGAAACACTAGCAAGCGAATTTCACCATCCTATTTTGCCATTGTATCGGGTCAATACATTTGAAAGTAAGGATAGAGAGGTTCTTCAAGTATTAACAGCGATTAAAGAAAATCTACCGCTCAGAGAAGTTCCTTTGCGTTCGAAACAAGATGTTTTTATATCAGCAGGTTCTTTAGAGAAACTATTCCAAGAACGTTTTCCTCAAGCCTTGGAAAACTTAGAAAAGCTTATTTCAGGTATTTCTTATGACTTGGATACTAGTTTAAAATTGCCTCGTTTTAATCCTGCTAGGCCAGCAGTAGAAGAGTTGAGAGAACGTGCTGAATTGGGGCTTGCTCAGAAGGGGTTAGCTGGTAAAGAATATCAAGACCGTCTAGACCAAGAATTGGCTGTTATTCATGATATGGGCTTTGATGATTATTTCTTGGTTGTCTGGGATTTGTTGCGTTTTGGACGTTCGAATGGCTATTATATGGGAATGGGACGAGGTTCCGCAGTTGGTAGCTTGGTTTCCTATGCTTTAGACATTACAGGGATTGACCCAGTAGAGAAAAATCTGATTTTTGAACGTTTCCTCAATCGTGAACGCTATACCATGCCTGATATTGATATTGATATTCCTGATATTTATCGTCCAGATTTTATCAGGTATGTTGGTAATAAATATGGCAGTAAACATGCGGCTCAAATCGTTACTTTTTCTACCTTTGGGGCCAAGCAAGCTTTGCGAGATGTCTTGAAGCGCTTTGGTGTGCCAGAGTATGAATTATCTGCAATTACCAAGAAAATCAGTTTTCGTGATAATCTTAAGTCAGCCTATGAAGGGAATCTCCAGTTTCGTCAGCAAATCAATAGTAAGTTAGAATACCAAAAAGCCTTTGAAATTGCCTGCAAGATAGAGGGCTATCCAAGACAAACCTCTGTCCATGCGGCTGGTGTTGTAATCAGTGACCAAGATTTGACCAATTACATCCCTCTAAAACATGGTGACGAAATTCCGCTGACTCAGTATGATGCTCATGGAGTTGAATCTAGCGGACTTTTGAAGATGGATTTTCTGGGACTGCGAAATTTGACCTTTGTCCAGAAGATGCAAGAATTGCTTGCTGAATCAGAAGGTATTCACCTTAAAATTGAAGAAATTGATTTGGAAGACAAAGAAACGTTAGCTTTATTTGCCTCTGGCAATACAAAAGGTATCTTTCAATTTGAACAACCTGGTGCCATTCGCTTGCTCAAACGTGTGCAACCAGTCTGTTTTGAAGATGTCGTAGCAACTACTTCTCTAAATCGACCAGGTGCCAGTGACTACATCAATAATTTTGTGGCAAGAAAGCATGGGCAGGAAGAAGTGACTGTTCTCGATCCAGCTCTGGAGGATATTTTGGCTCCAACTTATGGCATTATGCTCTATCAGGAGCAGGTTATGCAGGTTGCTCAGCGATTTGCTGGATTTAGTCTTGGGAAAGCCGATATTTTGCGTCGAGCTATGGGTAAAAAGGATGCCTCTGCCATGCATGAGATGAGGGCTTCCTTTATTCAAGGCTCCATAGAAGCTGGTCATACTGTGGAAAAAGCAGAGCAGGTTTTTGATGTTATGGAGAAGTTTGCAGGTTATGGTTTTAACCGATCTCACGCCTATGCCTACTCAGCCTTAGCCTTCCAGTTGGCTTATTTCAAAACGCATTATCCAGCCATCTTTTATCAAATTATGTTGAATTCTGTCAACAGTGATTATGTAACAGATGCCTTAGAAGCAGGTTTTGAAGTAGCCCCATTGTCCATTAATACTATTCCCTATCACGATAAAATTGCCAACAAGTCCATCTATCTAGGTTTGAAATCGATTAAGGGGCTCAGCAAGGATTTGGCGCTTTGGATTATTGAAAATAGACCCTATTCGAGCATTGAAGATTTTATAGCTAAATTACCTGAGAATTATCTGAAACTTCCTCTGCTAGAACCTTTGGTAAAAGTTGGTCTTTTCGATTTATTTGAAAAAAATCGTCAAAAAGTATTCAATAATTTAGCTAATCTATTTGAATTTGTGAAAGTGTTAGGAAGCTTATTTGGAGAGAGCATTTATAGTTGGCAAGATTCGGAGGACTGGATGGACCAAGAAAAATTCTACATGGAACAAGAGCTTCTAGGAGTAGGTGTCAGCAAACATCCCTTACAAGCTATTGCAGGTAAGGCTATTTACCCGATTACCCCAATTGGAAATTTGTCAGAAAATAGCTACGCTATTATTTTGGTTGAAGTTCAGAAAATAAAAGTAATTCGTACCAAAAAGGGCGAAAACATGGCTTTCTTACAGGTGGATGACAGTAAGAAAAAATTGGATGTCACACTCTTTTCAGACTTATATCGTCAGGTTGGGCAGGAAGTAAGAGAGGGAGCCTTCTACTATATTAAAGGGAAAGTCCAGTCACGTGATGGTCGTCTGCAAATGATTGCACAAGAAATAAGAGAAGCAGTGGCTGAGCGCTTTTGGATTCAGGTGAAAAATCATGATTCAGATCAAGAAATTTCGAGAATTTTAGATCAATATAAAGGCCCAATCCCAGTCATTATCAGGTATGAAGAGGAACAGAGAACGATTGTTTCTCCCAATCATTTTGTAGCTAAATCCACTGAATTAGAAGAGAAATTAGGTGGAATCGTTATGAAAACGATTTATCGCTAAAATTACGGAAAATAGAAGAATTTTCCAATTAAATGTGATATAATCAGTAAGAATGTTAAAAGAAAAAGGAGCATAACCAATATGAAACGTATTGCTGTTTTGACTAGTGGTGGAGACGCCCCTGGTATGAACGCTGCCATCCGTGCAGTTGTTCGTCAAGCAATTTCAGAAGGAATGGAAGTATTTGGTATCTATGACGGATATGCTGGTATGGTTGCCGGTGAAATTCATCCCCTAGATGCGGCTTCAGTAGGAGACATCATTTCTCGTGGTGGTACTTTCCTTCACTCTGCTCGTTACCCAGAGTTCGCTCAACTTGAAGGGCAACTTAAAGGGATTGAGCAATTGAAAAAACACGGAATTGAAGGTGTAGTTGTTATCGGTGGTGACGGATCTTACCACGGTGCTATGCGTTTGACTGAACATGGATTCCCAGCTATCGGTCTTCCTGGTACAATCGATAACGATATTGTTGGTACTGACTTCACAATCGGTTTTGACACAGCGGTTACTACTGCTATGGATGCTATCGATAAGATTCGTGATACATCATCAAGTCACCGTCGTACATTTGTTATCGAAGTTATGGGACGTAACGCAGGTGATATCGCTCTTTGGGCTGGTATTGCAACTGGTGCTGATGAAATCATCATTCCTGAAGAAGGATTCAAGATTGAAGATATCGTAGAAAGCATTAAATGTGGATACGAGTGTGGTAAAAAACACAATATCATCGTCTTGGCAGAAGGTGTGATGTCAGCAGCTGAATTTGGTCAAAAACTTAAAGAAGCTGGAGATACAAGCGACCTTCGTGTGACAGAACTTGGACATATTCAACGTGGTGGTTCTCCAACTGCGCGTGACCGTGTTTTGGCATCACGTATGGGTGCACATGCCGTTAAACTTCTTAAAGAAGGTATCGGTGGTGTTGCGGTTGGTATCCGTAACGAGAAAATGGTTGAAAACCCAATTCTTGGAACTGCAGAAGAAGGAGCATTGTTTAGCCTTACTGCAGATGGTAAGATTGTGGTTAACAACCCACATAAAGCTGACCTTGAGCTATCTAGCTTGAATAAGAGCTTGTCATAATTTATAATTTAGTTAATAAGACCAAAAAGGTCATATATAAAGGAGTCACAAAAATCATGAACAAACGTGTAAAAATCGTTGCAACTTTGGGACCTGCGGTTGAAATCCGTGGTGGTAAAAAATTCGGTGATGACGGATACTGGGGTGAAAAACTTGATGTTGAAGCTTCAGCTAAAAACATTGCTAAATTGATCGAAGCTGGTGCTAACACATTCCGTTTCAACTTCTCACACGGTGACCACCAAGAGCAAGGTGACCGTATGGCAACTGTTAAACTTGCTGAAAAACTTGCAGGTAAAAAAGTTGGTTTCCTTCTTGATACAAAAGGACCAGAAATCCGTACTGAATTGTTTGAAGGAGATGCAAAAGAGTACTCTTACACAACTGGTGAAAAAATCCGTGTTGCTACTAAACAAGGAATCAAATCAACTCGTGATGTGATCGCATTGAACGTTGCTGGTGCTCTTGACATCTATGATGATGTTGAAGTTGGTCGTCAAGTTTTGGTTGACGATGGTAAACTTGGTCTTCGTGTGGTTGCTAAAGATGACGCAACTCGTGAGTTTGAAGTTGAAGTTGAAAACGATGGTGTAATTGCTAAACAAAAAGGTGTTAACATCCCTAACACTAAAATTCCTTTCCCAGCTCTTGCTGAACGTGATAACGACGATATCCGCTTTGGTCTTGAACAAGGAATTAACTTCATCGCGATTTCATTCGTACGTACTGCAAAAGACGTGAACGAAGTTCGTGCAATCTGTAAAGAAACTGGAAACGGACACGTTCAATTGTTCGCTAAAATCGAAAACCAACAAGGTATCGACAACTTGGATGAAATCATCGAAGCTGCTGATGGTATCATGATCGCTCGTGGTGACATGGGTATCGAAGTACCATTCGAAATGGTTCCAGTTTACCAAAAAATGATTATCAAGAAAGTCAATGCTGCAGGTAAAGTTGTTATCACAGCAACAAACATGCTTGAAACAATGACTGAAAAACCACGTGCAACTCGTTCAGAAGTATCAGACGTATTCAACGCTGTTATCGACGGTACTGATGCTACAATGCTTTCAGGTGAGTCTGCAAACGGTAAATACCCACTTGAGTCAGTAACTACAATGGCTACAATCGACAAGAACGCTCAGACTCTTCTTAACGAATACGGTCGTTTGAACTCAGATTCATTTGAACGTAACTCTAAGACAGAAGTAATGGCTTCAGCTGTTAAAGATGCTACTAACTCAATGGACATTAAATTGGTTGTAACTCTTACTAAGACAGGTCACACTGCACGTTTGATCTCTAAATACCGTCCAAATGCTGACATCTTGGCATTGACATTCGACGAATTGACAGAACGTGGATTGATGTTGAACTGGGGTGTTATCCCAATGTTGACAGATGCTCCATCATCAACTGATGATATGTTCGAAATTGCTGAACGTAAAGCAGTTGAAGCAGGTCTTGTACAATCTGGTGACGATATCGTTATCGTAGCTGGTGTACCAGTTGGAGAAGCTGTACGTACAAACACAATGCGTATCCGTACAGTACGTTAATTAAAATGAAAAAAGCCTATCATATCAAGCTTTCTAGCCTGTATGATAGGTTTTTTTGTAGCAGGGGGCAAATAAGGGGCAAAACTTTTTAAAAAAGGCCAGTTAATACAAATACGATTCAGCTAATATAATTGAAAATGATGGAAAAAAAGGTGAAATTATGGTATACTTTAACGTAGGACCTTTTTAGAAATTTTGAAAGAGTATTAAAAATTTAAAATGAGAAAAATTGTTATCAATGGTGGCTTGCCCCTGCAAGGTGAGATTACCATTAGTGGTGCAAAAAATAGTGTTGTAGCTTTGATTCCAGCTATTATCTTGGCAGATGATGTTGTGACTTTGGATTGTGTTCCAGATATTTCGGATGTTGCTAGTCTTGTCGAAATTATGGAATTGATGGGCGCTACCGTTAAGCGTTATGACGATGTGTTAGAGATTGATCCAAGAGGTGTTCAAAATATTCCAATGCCTTATGGGAAAATCAATAGTCTTCGTGCATCTTATTATTTTTATGGAAGTCTTTTAGGTCGCTTTGGGGAAGCTACAGTTGGTTTACCTGGAGGATGTGATTTGGGACCACGTCCTATTGACTTACATCTTAAGGCTTTTGAAGCTATGGGAGCCACTGTTAGCTACGAGGGAGATAATATGAAGTTATCTGCTAAAGATGTGGGACTTCATGGTGCAAGTATTTACATGGATACGGTTAGTGTAGGTGCGACGATTAATACAATGATTGCTGCGGTTAAAGCAAATGGTCGTACTATTATTGAAAATGCAGCCCGAGAACCTGAGATTATTGACGTTGCTACTCTCTTGAATAATATGGGTGCCCATATCCGTGGTGCAGGAACTAATATCATCATTATTGATGGTGTTGACAGCTTACATGGAACGCGTCATCAGGTGATTCCAGACCGTATTGAAGCGGGAACATATATTTCCTTAGCTGCTGCAGTCGGTAAGGGAATTCGTATTAATAATGTATTATACGAACACTTAGAAGGATTCATCGCTAAGTTGGAAGAAATGGGAGTACGAATGACTGTATCTGAAGACAGCATTTTTGTTGAGGAACAGTCTAATTTGAAAGCAATCAATATTAAGACAGCTCCTTATCCAGGTTTTGCTACTGACTTGCAACAACCAATTACTCCTCTTCTGTTAACAGCAGAGGGGCGTGGAACCATTATTGATACCATTTATGAGAAACGTGTAAACCATGTTTTTGAACTAGCAAAGATGGACGCGGATATTACGACTACAAACGACCATATTTTATATACTGGTGGACGTAGTTTGCGTGGTGCAAATGTAAAAGCTACTGACCTTAGAGCTGGGGCAGCACTTGTCATTGCTGGACTAATGGCTGAAGGTAAAACTGAAATTACAAATATTGAGTTCATCTTACGTGGTTATTCAGATATTATTGAAAAATTACGTAATCTAGGAGCGGATATTACACTTGTTGAAGAATAAACCGTAGAGGTGTTTATGAATATTTGGACCAAATTAGCAATGTTTTCTTTTTTTGAAACGGATCGCTTGTATTTGCGTCCTTTCTTTTTTAGTGATAGCCAGGACTTCCACGAGATAGCTTCAAATCCAGAAAATCTTCAATTTATTTTCCCAACTCAGGCAACTCTGGAAGAAAGTCAATATGCATTAGCGAATTACTTTATGAAATCCCCTTTGGGAGTGTGGGCAATTTGTGACCAAAAAAATCAACAAATGATTGGTTCTATTAAATTTGAGAAGTTAGATGAAATCAAAAAAGAAGCTGAGCTTGGCTATTTTTTGAGAAAAGATGCTTGGTCGCAAGGATTTATGACCGAGGTTGTTAGAAAAATTTGTCAGCTTTCTTTTGAGGAATTTGGTTTAAAACAATTATCCATCATTACTCATCTTGAAAATGAAGCTAGCCAAAAAGTTGCTTTTAAGTCTGGATTCCGTTTAATTCGGCAATTTAAAGGAAGTGATCGCTATACAAGGAAAATGCGAGATTATCTTGAGTTTCGCTTTGTAAAGGGAGAAATTAATGAGTAAACACCAAGAAATTCTAAGCTATTTGGAAGAATTACCCGTTGGTAAAAGAGTCAGTGTTCGAAGCATTTCCAACCATCTAGGAGTCAGTGATGGAACGGCCTATCGGGCTATCAAGGAAGCTGAAAACCGTGGAATTGTAGAGACTCGCCCAAGAAGTGGTACTATACGTGTTAAGTCTCAGAAAGTTGCTATAGAGAGATTAACTTTTGCTGAAATTGCAGAAGTGACTTCTTCTGAGGTTCTAGCTGGTCAAGAAGGTTTAGAGAGAGAATTTAGTAAGTTCTCGATCGGTGCCATGACTGAGCAAAATATTTTGTCTTACCTTCATGATGGGGGACTCTTGATTGTCGGAGATCGGACTCGTATTCAATTGTTAGCATTGGAAAATGAAAATGCAGTCCTAGTTACAGGTGGATTTCATGTCCATGATGATGTACTTAAACTGGCTAATCAAAAAGGAATTCCAGTTTTAAGAAGTAAGCATGACACTTTCACTGTCGCGACCATGATCAATAAAGCCCTGTCAAATGTACAAATCAAGACTGATATTCTGACAGTTGAGAAACTTTACCGTCCGAGTCATGAGTATGGTTTTTTGAGAGAGACTGATACAGTCAAAGATTATTTGGACTTAGTTCGTAAGAATCGTAGCAGCCGTTTCCCTGTTATTAATCAACATCAGGTCGTTGTTGGGGTTGTTACTATGAGAGATGCGGGAGATAAGTCACCAAGTACCACAATTGATAAAGTCATGTCTCGTAGTCTATTTTTGGTTGGATTATCGACAAATATTGCCAATGTGAGTCAACGGATGATTGCTGAAGACTTTGAAATGGTACCGGTTGTTCGAAATAATCAAACCTTGCTTGGGGTTGTAACAAGACGAGATGTCATGGAGAAGATGAGTCGTTCCCAAGTTTCGGCTCTACCGACTTTTTCTGAGCAGATTGGTCAAAAACTTTCTTATCACCATGATGAAGTCGTCATTACAGTTGAGCCCTTTATGCTTGAAAAAAATGGTGTTTTGGCTAATGGTGTATTATCTGAAATTCTGACTCACATGACACAAGATTTAGTTGTGAATAGCGGGCGCAATCTCATTATCGAGCAGATGCTGATCTACTTTTTGCAGGCTGTTCAGATAGATGATATACTGCGCATTCAAGCACGGATTATCCATCATACGAGACGGTCAGCTATTATTGACTACGATATTTATCATGGTCATCAGATTGTTTCAAAAGCAAATGTGACCGTTAAAATTAATTAGAAACTAGGAGAAAAAATGATAACATTAAAATCAGCTCGTGAAATCGAAGCTATGGACAAGGCTGGTGATTTCCTTGCAAGTATTCATATCGGCTTACGTGATTTGATTAAGCCTGGCGTAGATATGTGGGAAGTTGAAGAATACGTTCGCCGTCGTTGTAAGGAAGAAAATTTCCTTCCACTTCAGATTGGGGTTGACGGTGCCATGATGGACTATCCTTATGCTACCTGCTGCTCTCTTAATGATGAAGTTGCTCACGCTTTCCCTCGTCACTATATCTTGAAAGATGGTGATTTGCTCAAGGTTGATATGGTTTTGGGAGGTCCAATTGCTAAATCGGATTTGAATGTCTCAAAATTAAACTTCAACAATGTTGAGCAAATGAAAAAATACACTCAGAGCTATTCTGGTGGTCTAGCAGATTCTTGTTGGGCTTATGCTGTAGGTACACCATCCGAAGAAGTGAAAAACTTGATGAATGTAACTAAAGAAGCCATGTATAAGGGCATTGAGCAAGCTGTTGTTGGGAACCGTATTGGTGATATTGGTGCAGCCATTCAAGAATACGCTGAAAGTCGTGGTTATGGTGTAGTGCGTGATTTGGTTGGTCATGGTGTTGGCCCAACTATGCACGAAGAACCAATGGTTCCTAACTATGGTATTGCTGGTCGTGGGCTTCGTCTCCGTGAAGGAATGGTATTGACCATTGAACCAATGATCAATACAGGTGACTGGGAAATTGATACAGATATGAAAACTGGCTGGGCGCATAAGACCATTGACGGTGGACTGTCATGCCAATATGAACACCAATTTGTCATTACTAAGGATGGTCCGGTAATCTTGACTAGTCAAGGTGAAGAAGGAACTTATTAATAAAAAGTGAAAAGACTACTGGAAGTTTATTTTGAAAAATTCAGTAGATCTTTTCATATAAAATAAACGCATTGTATTGATGTTTTCAGGCTTTTGAAGACAATAAAAATAGGCTCCATAATATCTGTAGGAGACTTATCTACAGATATTATGGAGCTTTTTTCTTATGCTCAGAATGGCAATTTCCCAGCGAAAGCACCCAGTTTTTTCTTGGTAGTTTCATCGATTTGTTCAAGAGCAGAGTTGATTGCTTGAACGGTCATATCAGAAAGAGTTTCAAGGTCTTCTGGGTCAACGACAGCTGGATTGAAGTCAATGCTGACAACTTTCTTATCTCCAGTTAAGGTCGCTTGGACAAGGTCTTGAGCAGATTTGCCGACAAATTGCATAGCCGCAAGTTCAGCTTGACTTTGTTCCATTTGTTTTTGAAGTTTTTGTGCTTGGCGCATCATGTTTTGCATGTTCATCATGGTGATTTCAGTTTCCTTTTATCTTATTTTCTTTCCTATTTTATCAATTTTGAGGATAAAAGTCTATTATTAGTATAAGTTACTCAATATTAAATTGTCTGAAAATTTATTGAAAAATGAGTGAAAACATGGTATAATGAAACGTAAAATTAATTCAGGTTTCCTGAATCAATAGGAGTAAACAATGAAAAAACTAGGTTTTGTCCTTTTATCTTCAGCCTTGCTATTGACAGCTTGTGCTAATAATCAATCTAAGCCAAGTAACACAAGTGATTCGTCCAAGGTGACAGTCTTGTCTGAAGATAAGCAAAAAATGCTTGATAAGGCCACTGCTGAATATAAGACTTTTGTGCAAGAGCAAATTGATAAACTGTTGACAGATACGGAAGGCTTTGTCAAACTTTTGAAAGAAGGTAAGTTAGAAGAAGCCAAAAAGGTTTATCCACTGATTCGTATGTCTTATGAGCGTTCAGAACCGATTGCTGAAAGTTTTGGTGAGTCAGATGTCAAGATTGACTTCCGTTTGGCAGACTACATGGACGAAAACAAGACAGAAGAAGGTTGGTCAGGTTTCCACCGTATCGAGCGTATCCTTTGGGAAGACAATACAACTAAAGGAACTGAAAGCTACGGCGATCAGTTGGTAAATGATATCAAGGAATTGAAAGCCAAGATTGCAACTGTGGATGTGGACTACAAGGTCATGTTGACTGGAGCAGTTGACTTGCTTAACGAAGTAGCAACAAGCAAGATTACAGGTGAAGAGGAAATTTATTCTCACACAGACTTGTATGATTTCCGTGCCAATATTGAGGGAGCTGAGAAGATTTTCCAACTCTTTAAACCTTTGCTTGAAAAATCAGACGCTAATCTAGTTAAAGAATTGGAAGCAGACTTCAAGTCTGTCAATAGTTTGCTGGACAAACACATGACCGACAAGGAACACTACAAGCTTTATACAGATTTGACAAAAGAAGACACCAAAGAATTGTCAGAAGCTGTGACAAAACTTGGTGAACCTCTATCACAAATGGGTAAATTTCTTAGTGGAGAGTAAGAGTCATGACTGAAAAAGACGAAAAGTTTTTTGAGAAGAAAATGGACCGTCGAGAATTTCTAAAAAAAGCAGGGATTGGAGGGGCTGGTTTAGCGCTAGGACTCTCTGGTGCTTCTGCTTTTTTCGCACCTAAGCTAGGAAGTCAGGAAAAAATCTCGTACGGAAATGAAAAAATTGCTTTTTATGGCAAGCATCAAGCTGGGATCAGTACTCCCATGCAAAAAAACATCTATTTTGTTGTCCTGGACCTACATACGACGGATAAGGATAAGATTATCCAGTTGTTCAAGGATTGGACGGATTATAGTGCCAAGTTGGTTGAGGGGGAATTGGTCAAAAAAGATGGCCAGAATGCTCTTTTGCCTCCAAGCGATACTGGTGAAACAGTTGGGCTTAACCCTCATCGTTTGACACTGACTTTTGGTGTGTCTGCAAGTTTCTTGAAAAAGATGAACTTGGAGAACAAGCGTCCTCAAGTGTTTAGGGATTTACCTCCTTTTCCTAAAGAGCAATTACGAGAAAAATATACAGGAGGGGATATTGTGATTCAGGCCTGTGCCGATGATGAGCAAGTTGCCTTTCACGCTATTCGCAATCTCATCCGTAAGGGGAGAAATGCAGTGACCCTTCGTTGGAGTCAGTCTGGTTTTGCAGCTATCGGAGATCGAATGGAGACTCCTCGTAATCTCTTTGGTTTTAAAGATGGAACGGCAAATCCAACCAAGGAGCAAGACTTTGACCGCGTTATCTGGGCTGATAGTAAGGACTGGATGGAAAATGGTTCTTATATGGCAGTTCGTCGGATTCAGATGTTTTTAGAGACCTGGGACCGTACTAGTCTTGAAGAACAAGAAAATACCTTTGGTCGTTACAAGGAAAGTGGTGCCCCCTTTGGTAAGAAGAACGAGTTTGATGAAGTGGATTTGAGTCTCTTACCAGATGATTCGCATGTTCGTTTGGCTAAGGAAGTGGATAAGCCACTTTTACGCCGTTCTTATTCTTACTCAGATGGAATTGATGAAAAGACTGGCCAGTTTGATACGGGTTTGCTCTTTATTTCTTTCCAAAAAGATCCTGATAACTTTGTTAAGGTTCAAACTAACCTAGGTGCTACTGATAAGATGAATGAATATATCACTCACATCGGTAGTGGACTCTTCGCTTGCTTTGGTGGTGTGGAGAAAGGAGGCTACATTGGTCAGAAATTATTGGAAGGCTAGAAGCTGGTTCTTGGTTTTAGCTTTGTTATTTTTAATTCTTTCCCCAGTAGATGCCCAAGAGAGTCTAAGTTCTTACTTTGTGAAAATCACAGATGCGTCCAAAGCGGTTAAAAATGGCAATCAGTCTGAAGCACAGAAACTCGTTGCAGAGATGGCATCAGATTTCGAAAGAGTAGAAAATAAGGATTCTGAGGCTGGTAAAGTCGTTAAGGAAAAGTTAGCTCAATCAGGAGAGATTACTGAAGACAAACTCACCGAAATTTCTGCAGCCCTATTAGCCTTTGAAAAAGAACAAAATCCTGTTGACTTAGATGCGGAAAAGGAAAAATTGGTCAACCGTCTAAGTCCTCGTTTTGAATCCTTAGAACAAGCCATTGCCTCCAAAGATTTGGAAAAGGTTCGTGAAGCTTTTAAGAAAATGAATTCCACTTGGACTATCAATGAAAGTGTGGTTCGTGACAATAGTACGGCCCATTATGGACGTGTTGAAACAGCTATCTCCTTCCTGCGTAGTAGCATGGAGACTGAGCCTACGGATTTTAATTCTATCCAGACTTCCTTTGAGGACTTAAAAAAGGCTATAGATGATTTTGTAACAGGAAAAGAAGTCGTAGCAACATCTTCTGATTTGACTCTCAAAGATGGCATTGCCCTTTTGAAGAAGGCTTTGGAACAATTCCAAGCTGGTGACCAAGCATTAGGAGCAGCTAGTATGAAGGAATTCATCACTATCTGGCCAACGATTGAGGGCTCTGTTAGCACGACCAATCCATCCCTCTATACACGAGTAGAGAGTGAAAGCCCTGTGATTATGGTCAAGGGAAGTGAGAAGGACTACCAAGAAAAATTAGAAAAACTGATTGCAGATTTATCACAAATTGATACTAGCGCACGTTACAATGCCTTTGATGCCATGCTGATTCTTCTAAGAGAAGGTGTAGAAGCCCTCTTAATCGTTATGGCCTTGGTAACAACCTTGAAAGCAGCCAAGATGCGAAAAGGGCTCAAGTGGGTTTATGGTGGTGCTATCACTGGAATCATGGCAAGTCTTGTCATTGCTTTCATCTTGCAAATTGCCTTTCCAGCAGTAACATCAGGCTCCAATCGTGAAATCATAGAAGGAGCTGTTGGGATTTTTGCGGTAGCTATGATGATTGTGATTGGAATCTGGCTCCATAGCAAATCTTCAGTCAAAAAATGGAGTGCTTTTATGGAGTCACAAATGGAAACAGTGACCAAGACAGGTTCTTTTATTTCTATGTTTGCTCTCAGTTTTCTAGCTGTTTTCCGTGAGGGATCAGAAACCATTCTCTTTTATGTTGGGATTTTACCAAGAATTTCCAGTTTTGAATTTGTTTTGGGAATTTCACTTGCCTTGCTGGTTCTGGTAGTTATTGCCATCGTGATGAACAAGGCCAGTCAATTCTTCCTACCACATAAGGTCTTCTTTATCCTGACTTGGATGATTTATGCCCTAGCCTTCAAGATGCTGGGAGTTAGTGTCCACGCTCTTCAGTTGACTAATATGGCTCCTAACCACTTGCTGACAGGATTTCCAACAATCGATTTGCTTGGAATTTATCCAAGTTGGGAAGGTTTGGTTAGCCAGCTAGTCTTTGTTGTTATCGTTCTGATTGTCACTTTCAGACAGGGTGAAGAATAGATGGATAGAAAAGAATTGACAATCGTTGAACATCTGGTAGAATTTAGAAAGAGATTATTGACTGTGGTCATTTGTTTCTTTTTGGTATTCTGTGTTTCTCTGCTTTTTACAGACCAGATTTACCAGTATGTGACCCAATCTTTTCAGCAAAAGTTGATTGTTTTAGGACCTAATGATATTTTATGGATATACATACGCTTGGCTAGTCTGATGGCCTTTACTATCACCTTGCCCTACACGGTGTATCATATTTGGTCTTTCATCAAACCTGGCCTAAAGAAGGAAGAAGCTAGAGCAATTTTTGCCTATATTCCAGCTAGTTTCCTTTGTTTTCTAGTTGGACTGGCTTTTGGTTTTTACTTTGTAACACCAGCCTTACTTCAGGTTTTATTAGGGCTAGGAGAAGGACTATTTGAAACACAGTTAACAGCTCAAAATTATCTGTCCTTTGTTTTTCAAACGACCTTGCCTTTGGCCATGATTTTTGAATTGCCAGTTATCATTGCCTTTTTGACGTCGATTGGGCTCATTGGTCCAGAATTATTGATTGCTTATCGCCGATATGCTTATTTTATCTTATTGGTACTTGCAGTCATCTTGACACCAGCTGACTTTGTCAGCGATTTGGCAATGACTGCCCCCTTGATATTACTCTATGAATTGAGTATTGCTATCAGCAAACACATTATGAAACACAAGCAGAAAGGAGAGAGAAATGGGAATCTTACGTGATATCGGAGCGCCAGGATTGATTATCATCGTTTTAGGAGCTCTCTTGATTTTTGGACCAAAACGATTGCCTGAATTAGGTGAGTCAATCGGTAAAATGCTGTCTGAATTTAAAAAAGCAGTTAAAGGAACTGAAAATCAAGATAAGAAAGATTAAGACTGGTGAGTTTTACTAAAAATAAGAAGTTAGGAAGTGTGTCTCTATTGGACATTTATCATTTCCTAGCTTTTTCTTGTATTAAGAAAATATAAATTTAAGCTTTCTTTAAGAAAACTATATTATTCTGAAGAACTCTAAAATTTCACAGCCATTTATTAGTAATGACTATTGAATTCCTAGTCACTACTAGAAATGGACTAGTTTCTTTGAATAATGGAACTGCTTAATCCTCCTATTCTAGAACGGGAGGACCGGTATTTCTTTCATGATAGGACTAGATTGTGGTATAATAGAGAGAATAAGTTTTTTTAGTAAGACAAAGGAGAAAATAGATGATTTATGCAGGAATTCTTGCCGGTGGAACTGGCACACGTATGGGAATCAGTAATTTGCCAAAACAATTTTTAGAGCTAGGTGATCGACCTATTTTGATTCATACAATTGAAAAATTTGTCTTGGAACCAAGTATTGAAAAAATTGTGGTTGGGGTTCATGGAGACTGGGTTTCCCATGCAGAGGATCTTGTAGATAAATATCTACCTCTTCATAAGGATCGTATCATCATTACAAAAGGTGGTGCTGACCGCAATACGAGTATTGAGAAAATCATTGAAGCCATTGATGCTTATCGTCCGCTTACTCCAGAGGACATCGTTGTTACCCACGATTCTGTTCGTCCATTCATTACGCTTCGTATGATTCAAGACAATATCAAACTTGCTCAAAATCATGACGCAGTGGACACAGTGGTAGAAGCGGTTGATACTATCGTTGAAAGTACTAACGGTCAATTTATTACAGATATTCCAAATCGTGCTCACCTCTATCAAGGACAAACACCTCAAACATTCCGTTGCAAGGACTTCATGGACCTTTACGGTTCTCTCTCTGCCGAAGAGAAAGAAATCTTAACAGATGCATGTAAAATCTTTGTAATTAAAGGAAAAGATGTAGCCTTGGCTAAGGGTGAATATTCAAATTTGAAAATTACTACAGTAACAGATTTGAAGATTGCAAAAAGCATGATTGAGGAAGAGTAATAAAATGATTAATCAAATTTACCAACTAACAAAGCCTAAGTTTATCAATGTCAAATATCAGGAAGAGGGTATTGACCAAGAGAATCATATCCTCATACGCCCTAATTATATGGCGGTCTGTCATGCGGATCAGCGTTACTATCAAGGAAAACGTGATCCAAAGATTTTGAATAAAAAACTTCCAATGGCAATGATTCACGAGTCATGTGGAACCGTTATTTCTGACCCAACAGGAACCTACGAGGTTGGGCAAAAGGTTGTCATGATTCCTAATCAGCCTCCGATGCAAAGTGATGAAGAATTTTATGAGAACTACATGACAGGAACTCATTTCTTGTCTAGTGGATTTGATGGCTTTATGAGAGAGTTTGTTTCTCTTCCTAAAGATCGTGTGGTGGCTTATGATGCTATTGAAGACACGGTTGCAGCCATTACAGAGTTTGTCAGTGTTGGTATGCATGCTATGAGGCGTCTATTGACTCTTGCTCATAGCAAGCGGGAGAGAATCGCTGTTATCGGAGATGGAAGTTTGGCATTTGTGGTTGCTAATATTATCAACTATACTTTGCCAGAAGCAGAGATTGTGGTTATTGGTCGTCATTGGGAGAAGTTGGAACTTTTCTCATTTGCCAAAGAATGCTATATTACTGACAATATTCCTGAAGATTTGGCCTTTGATCATGCTTTTGAGTGTTGTGGTGGTGATGGTACTGGACCAGCTATTAATGATTTGATTCGCTATATTCGTCCTCAGGGAACGATTCTCATGATGGGCGTTAGTGAATATAAAGTTAATCTCAATACACGCGATGCCTTAGAAAAAGGCTTGCTCTTGGTTGGTTCCTCTCGTTCTGGTCGCATCGATTTTGAAAATGCAATCCAAATGATGGAAGTCAAGAAATTTGCCAATCGTCTTAAAAATATCCTTTATCTAGAAGAACCTGTAAGAGAAATTAAAGATATTCACCGTGTCTTTGCTACCGATTTAAACACAGCCTTTAAAACAGTGTTTAAGTGGGAAGTATAAGTCCTGGAGGTTAATTGTGGAGAAAATCATTAAAGAAAAAATTTTTTCCTTACTTAGTGAAGAAGAGGAAGTCCTCAGTGTTGAACAACTGGGGGGAATGACCAATCAAAACTATTTGGCCAAAACAACAAATAAGCAATACATTGTTAAATTCTTTGGTAAAGGGACAGAAAAGCTGATCAATCGTCAAGATGAAAAGTACAATCTTGAACTACTTAAAGATTTAGACCTAGATGTAAAAAATTATCTTTTTGATATTGAAGCTGGTATCAAAGTAAATGAGTATATTGAATCTGCGATTACGCTTGATTCAACGTCAATCAAGACCAAATTTGATAAAATTGCTCCAATATTACAAACTATTCATGCTTCTGGCAAGGAATTAAGAGGAGAATTTGCTCCTTTTGAAGAAATTAAAAAATACGAATCCTTGATTGAGGAAGAAATCCCTTATGCTAACTATGAAGCAGTTAGAGAAGAAGTCTTCTCCTTAGAGAAAAGACTGACTGACTTAGGTGTTGACAGAAAATCTTGTCATATCGATTTGGTGCCTGAAAACTTTATCGAATCACCTCAAGGACGACTTTATCTGATTGACTGGGAATATTCATCAATGAACGATCCAATGTGGGATTTGGCTGCCCTCTTTTTAGAGTCTGAATTCACTCGTCAAGAGGAAGAAGCCTTCTTGTCTCACTATGAGAGTGAGCAAACACCTGTCTCTCGTGAAAAGATTACAATCTATAAAATTTTACAAGATGCTATTTGGAGTCTATGGACTGTCTATAAGGAAGAGCAAGGCGCAGATTTTGGTGACTATGGTGTAAGTCGTTACCAAAGAGCTGTTAAAGGTTTGTCTTATTATGGAGGTTCAGATGAAAACTAAAAATGGAGTTTCTTTTGGTCTACTTTCAGGAATTTTCTGGGGGTTAGGTCTAACGATTAGTGCTTATATCTTTTCGATTTTTACAGATTTATCGCCCTTTGTGGTGGCTGCTGCTCACGATTTCTTGAGTATCTTTATCTTACTAGCTTTTCTCTTGGTAAAAGAAGGAAAAGTTCGTCTCTCAATTTTCTTAAATATTCGCAATGTTAGTGTTATCATCGGAGCCTTACTAGCAGGCCCTATCGGTATGCAGGCCAATCTTTATGCAGTTAAGTATATCGGAAGTTCTTTAGCTTCATCTGTATCAGCTATTTACCCTGCGATTTCAGTTTTATTGGCTTTCTTCTTCTTGAAGCACAAGATTTCGAAAAATACTGTGTTTGGGATTATCTTGATTATTGCAGGGATTATTGCCCAGACCTATAAGGTTGAACAGGTCAATTCCTTCTATATTGGGATTCTCTGTGCTTTAGTTTGTGCTATTGCATGGGGAAGTGAGAGTGTTCTCAGCTCCTTTGCTATGGAAAGTGAATTAAGTGAAATCGAAGCACTCTTAATCCGTCAAGTGACTTCATTCTTGTCCTATCTTGTGATTGTACTCTTCTCTCATCAATCATTTTCAGAAGTGGCCAATGGCCAATTGCTAGGTCTTATGATTGTCTTTGCAGCCTTTGATATGATTTCCTACTTGGCTTATTATATCGCTATCAATCGCTTGCAACCAGCCAAGGCTACAGGCTTGAATGTGAGCTATGTAGTATGGACGGTCTTGTTTGCAGTTGTTTTCTTGGGTGCACCGCTAGATATGCTGACAATTATTACGTCACTTGTCGTCATTGCTGGAGTTTATATTATTATTAAAGAATAAAGGAGATTCGTGTGAAAGCCATCATCTTAGCAGCGGGATTGGGAACTCGCTTGCGTCCTATGACTGAAAATACCCCTAAAGCCTTGGTTCAGGTTAATCAAAAACCTTTGATTGAATACCAAATTGAGTTTTTAAAAGAAAAAGGTATCCATGATATCATCATCATTGTTGGTTACCTTAAAGAACAATTTGATTACTTAAAAGAAAAATATGGTGTTCGCCTCGTTTTCAATGATAAATACGCTGACTACAATAACTTTTACTCTCTCTATCTTGTAAAAGAAGAATTAGCTAACAGCTATGTTATTGATGCTGACAATTATCTCTTTAAAAATATGTTCCGCAATGATTTGACACGTTCTACTTATTTTAGTGTTTATCGTGAAGATTGTACCAACGAATGGTTCTTAGTCTATGGCGATGACTACAAGGTTCAAGACATTATTGTTGATAGCAAAGCTGGTCGTATCCTGAGTGGTGTATCCTTCTGGGATGCTCCAACTGCAGAAAAGATTGTCAGCTTTATCGACAAGGCTTATGCAAGTGGTGAATTTGTTGACCTCTATTGGGATAATATGGTTAAGGATAATATCAAAGAACTAGATGTCTATGTTGAAGAATTAGAAGGCAACAGCATCTATGAAATTGACAGTGTCCAAGATTATCATAAATTGGAAGAAATTCTTAAAAACGAAAATTAAAGATTCCAACATCTGGCTGAAATAGTCGGATGTTTTTTGATTTTTTTACGAATAAATAGATGAGTAGAAAAAGAAATGGAGATATTTATGAAAATCACAAACTATGAAATCTATAAGTTAAAAAAATCAGGTTTGACCAATCAACAGATTTTGAATGTCCTAGAATACGGTGAAAATGTTGATCAAGAACTGTTGTTGGGTGATATTGCAGATATATCAGGTTGCCGAAATCCAGCTGTTTTTATGGAACGTTATTTTCAGATAGATGATGCGCATTTGGAGAAAGAATTTCAAAAATTTCCATCTTTCTCTATTTTAGATGACTGTTATCCTTGGGATTTGAGTGAAATATATGATGCACCTGTGCTTTTATTTTACAAGGGAAATCTTGACCTCTTGAAATTCCCGAAGGTAGCAGTCATAGGAAGTCGTGCTTGTAGCAAACAGGGAGCTAAGTCAGTTGAAAAAGTCATTCAGGGCTTGGAAAATGAACTGGTTATCGTCAGTGGATTAGCCAAGGGCATTGACACAGCAGCTCATATGGCAGCTCTTCAGAATGGCGGAAAAACCATTGCAGTGATTGGAACAGGTCTGGATGTGTTTTATCCTAAAGCCAATAAACGCTTGCAAGACTATATCAGCAATGACCATCTGATTCTAAGTGAATACGGACCTGGCGAACAACCTCTAAAATTTCATTTTCCAGCCCGTAATCGCATCATCGCTGGACTTTGCCGTGGTGTGATTGTAGCAGAGGCCAAGATGCGCTCGGGAAGTCTTATTACTTGTGAGAGAGCAATGGAAGAAGGACGCGATGTTTTTGCTATTCCTGGTAGCATTTTAGATGGACTATCAGACGGTTGCCATCATTTGATTCAAGAAGGGGCAAAATTGGTCACCAGTGGGCAAGATGTTCTTGCGGAATTTGAATTTTAAGATAAAATTTCTCTTTCTAAACTAACTTTTCTTCTATATATAGGAGCTAAGTCTTGACAGTTATGCCAAAATGGTTTACACTTTATAAAGTTTATTACTTTGAAAAGGTGTGATACTGTGGCTACGGCAACAAAAAAGAAAAAATCAACTGTTAAAAAAAATCTAGTAATCGTGGAGTCGCCTGCTAAGGCCAAGACGATTGAAAAATATCTCGGCAGAAACTACAAGGTTTTAGCCAGTGTCGGGCATATTCGTGATTTGAAGAAATCCAGTATGTCCGTCGATATTGAAAATAATTATGAACCGCAATATATCAATATCCGAGGAAAAGGACCTCTTATTAATGACTTGAAAAAAGAAGCCAAAAAAGCTAATAAAGTCTTTCTGGCGAGTGACCCGGACCGTGAAGGAGAAGCGATTTCTTGGCATTTGGCCCATATTCTCAACTTGGATGAAAATGATGCCAACCGTGTGGTCTTCAATGAAATCACTAAGGATGCGGTCAAAAATGCTTTTAAAGAACCTCGTAAGATTGATATGGACTTGGTTGATGCCCAACAGGCTCGTCGTGTGCTAGACCGCTTGGTAGGCTATTCGATTTCGCCTATTTTGTGGAAGAAGGTCAAGAAGGGCTTATCAGCAGGGCGCGTACAGTCCATTGCCCTTAAGTTAATCATTGACCGTGAGAATGAAATTAATGCCTTCCAGCCAGAAGAATACTGGACAATTGATGCTGTCTTTAAAAAGGGAACCAAGCAATTTCAGGCTTCCTTCTATGGAGTAGATGGTAAAAAGCTGAAACTGACTAGCAATGATGAGGTAAAGGAAGTTCTGTCTCGTCTGACTGGTAAAGATTTTTCAGTGGATCAGGTAGATAAGAAAGAGCGCAAACGCAATGCTCCATTACCCTATACCACTTCATCTATGCAGATGGATGCTGCCAATAAAATCAATTTCCGTACTCGAAAAACCATGATGGTTGCCCAACAGCTCTATGAAGGAATTAATATCGGTTCTGGTGTTCAAGGTTTGATTACCTATATGCGTACCGATTCGACTCGTATCAGTCCAGTGGCGCAAAATGAGGCAGCAAGCTTCATTACGGACCGTTTTGGTAGCAAGTATTCTAAGCATGGTAGCAAGGTCAAAAATGCTTCTGGAGCTCAGGATGCCCACGAGGCTATTCGTCCGTCTAGTGTCTTTAATACACCTGAAAGTATTGCTAAGTATTTGGACAAGGATCAGCTCAAGCTTTATACTCTTATTTGGAATCGTTTTGTAGCGAGTCAGATGACAGCTGCTGTCTTTGATACCATGGCTGTTAAATTGTCTCAAAATGGGGTCCAATTTGCTGCCAATGGTAGTCAGGTTAAGTTTGATGGTTATCTTGCTATTTATAATGATTCTGATAAGAATAAGATGTTACCGGACATGGCTGTTGGAGATGTAGTCAAGCAGGTTAATAGCAAACCAGAGCAACATTTCACTCAACCGCCTGCTCGTTATTCCGAAGCAACACTGATCAAGACCTTGGAGGAAAATGGGGTTGGCCGTCCGTCAACCTACGCACCAACCATTGAAACTATTCAGAAACGTTACTATGTTCGCCTTGCAGCCAAACGTTTTGAACCAACAGAGTTGGGAGAAATTGTTAACAAGCTCATCGTTGAATATTTCCCAGATATAGTAAACGTAACCTTCACAGCTGAAATGGAAGGCAAGCTGGATGATGTCGAAGTCGGAAAAGAGCAGTGGCAACGTGTTATAGACTCCTTTTACAAACCATTCTCTAAAGAAGTGGCCAAGGCTGAAGAAGAAATGGAAAAAATCCAGATCAAGGATGAACCAGCTGGATTTGATTGTGAAGTGTGTGGCAGTCCAATGGTTATTAAACTTGGTCGTTTTGGTAAGTTCTACGCTTGTAGCAATTTCCCAGATTGCCGTCATACCCAAGCAATCGTGAAAGAGATTGGTGTTGAGTGTCCAAGTTGTCATCAGGGACAAATCATTGAGCGTAAAACCAAACGTAACCGCCTCTTCTATGGTTGCAATCGCTATCCAGACTGTGAATTTACCTCTTGGGACAAGCCTGTTGGTCGTGACTGTCCAAAATGTGGCAACTTCCTCATGGAGAAAAAAGTCCGTGGTGGTGGCAAGCAGGTCGTTTGTAGCAAGGGTGACTACGAAGAAGAAAAGATTAAATAAGAGGAGAGTCCTGAAAGTTAATTTCAGGCTCTTTTGGTTAGAACTTGACAAAATTCACCATTGTATGCGAAACTAGAAGAAGATTATTTTAACTAGGAGAAGTTATGCGTATTATTTATCTGATAATTGGTTTTTTATCACTGGTCTTGGCTATTGTTGGGGTTGTTTTACCCTTGTTGCCTACAACGCCTTTTCTTTTGTTGTCTATTGCTTGTTTCTCAAGAAGTTCCAAGCGCTTCGAAGATTGGCTTTATCATACCAAGCTCTATCAAGCATATGTAGCTGATTTTCGCGAGACCAAGTCTATTGCGCGTGAACGTAAGAAAAAAATCATCGTTTCTATCTACATCTTGATGGGAATTTCTATTTATTTTGCCCCTCTTTTACCAGTCAAAATCGGTCTGGGTGCCTTGACTATCTTTATCACCTATTATCTCTTTAAGGTTATTCCAGACAAAGAATAAGTAAAATTTGTAACTATTTCCCTTGATAAAATTGAAAGCATATTCACAACAATATGATATAATAAATTTAAAGTAATCTTCAAGGAGAATCAAATGATTTACGAATTTTGTGCTGAAAATGTGACCTTGCTTGAAAAAGCGATGCAGGCTGGAGCTCGTCGAATCGAACTCTGTGATAATCTTGCAGTTGGTGGGACAACCCCCAGTTATGGAGTGACTAAGGCAGCAGTTGAACTGGCAGCCAACTACGATACAACCATCATGACCATGATTCGTCCACGTGGTGGCGACTTTGTCTACAATGACCTAGAAATTGCTATTATGCTAGAAGACATTCGATTGACTGCTCAGGCTGGAAGTCAAGGAGTTGTATTTGGGGCTTTAACTGCTGATAAAAAGTTGGATAAGGCTAATCTTGAAAAGTTAATTGTTGCATCCAAAGGAATGGAAATTGTCTTCCACATGGCCTTTGATGAATTGAGCGATGAAGATCAACTGGAAGCTATTGACTGGCTCAGCCAAGCTGGTGTCACCCGTATCTTAACTCGTGCTGGAGTATCTGGTGACTCGCTAGACAAGCGTTTTGTTCACTATCACAGAATTTTGAAGCACGCTAAAGGTAAAATTGAAATTCTACCAGGTGGGGGGATTGACCTTGACAACCGTCAAACCTTTATTGATCAGCTAGGTGTGACTCAATTGCATGGAACTAAGGTTGTCTTTTAAAAAATAGAAAGGAACTGCTAGCTTTGGGTAGCAGTTTTCACTTATGTTTGAAATTTTTAAATCCTATCAGTTTAATCAAGAAAAGGCTCAAGCTTTTGGTTTTTTAGAAAATAGGGGAGTCTGGACTTATTGTTGCCAGATTTTGCAAGGTGACTTTGTCATGGTTGTGTCCATCACTGCTGATAATGTGTGTTTTCAGGTCTTTGACCGGGAAACGGGTGATCTCTATCCTCAAGTCCATATGGAAAGTATGAGAGGAAGTTTTGTTGCAAGTGTCCGCGAAGCTTGTTTGGAGATTCTTTACCAGATTCGGAAGGCTTGTTTTGAGGTACAGGATTTTATCTGCCCTCAGACTAAGCGAATCATGACTCAAGTTCAGGAACAGTATGGAAACCAGTTGGAGTATCTGTGGGAGAAATCGCCTGATACAGCAGTTTTAAGACATGAAGGTAATCAAAAGTGGTATGCCGTTTTGATGAAAATTTCTTGGGATAAGCTGGAAAAGGGCAGGGAAGGATTAGTGGAAGCAGTCAATCTCAAGCACGACCAAGTAGCGGACTTGCTTTCACAAAAGGGCATTTATCCAGCCTTTCATATGAACAAACGCTACTGGATTAGTGTAGCTTTTGATGATACTTTGTCAGATTCAGCAGTCCTAGAATTGATAGAAAAAAGTTGGAACTTAACCTCTAAAAAATGAAACATTTCAAGGATTTTCAAGGACTTTCAATTAGCTAAATATTCTATACTGAAGAAATTTTCAGAAAATATTGGATTTTTTCTTGACAAGTGCTTTTGCCTATGCTAAAATACTAAACAAGATATCAAACGAAGGAGAAAGTCAAACATGAAAACAGCTAAGTTTATTCAATTTGCTTTGTTGTTGAGGTACTCGGGCTAGTGCAAAAAGCATTAGTCCTGTTTGGCTTACCAAGCGGGAGTAAATCAACATCTCGCTTGGACTTCTAAGCGAGATGTTTTTTTAAAAACCACATTTGGAAAAGGGGAAATCTTATGAGGACAGTTGAATTTCTAGATACCAGCCTTCGGGATGGAGAGCAGACGCCGGGTGTTAACTTTTCAATTAAGGAAAAAATTGCTATTGCAAGGCAGCTGGAGAAATGGGGCATTTCAGCAATCGAAGCTGGTTTTCCAGCGGCTAGCCCAGACTCATTTACGGCAGTGCAGGAGATTGCTAAGGTCTTGAAGAAAACAGCGGTGACTGGTTTGGCCCGCTCTGTCAAGTCTGATATTGATGCTTGTTACGAGGCCCTCAAGGACGCCAAGTATCCACAGGTTCACGTTTTTATCGCTACCAGTCCGATTCACCGCAAGTATAAGCTCAATAAGAGCAAGGAAGAGATTTTGGAAGCTATTAAGGAACATGTCTCTTATGCACGTTCTAAGTTTGAAGTGGTCGAATTCTCTCCTGAGGATGCGACTAGAACAGAGTTGGATTTCCTCTTGCAAGTTGTTCAAACAGCGGTTGATGCAGGGGCGTCTTATATCAATATTCCTGATACGGTTGGATTCACCACTCCAGAAGAATACGGTGCTATCTTCAAACACCTGATTGAGAATGTTAAGACAGATCGTCAGATTATCTATTCGCCTCACTGCCACGATGACCTTGGAATGGCAGTGGCTAATAGCCTTGCTGCTGTCAAGAATGGGGCAGGACGTGTCGAAGGGACTATCAATGGTATTGGGGAGAGAGCTGGAAATGCTGCCCTTGAAGAAATTGCAGTGGCCCTCAATATTCGCCAAGATTACTATCAAGCAGAAACAAGTATTGTCCTAAATGAGACTATCAATACGTCAGAAATGGTTTCTCGCTTCTCAGGTATTCCAGTTCCTAAAAACAAGGCCGTCGTTGGTGGCAATGCCTTCTCTCACGAATCTGGTATTCACCAAGACGGAGTCCTTAAAAACCCTCTCACTTATGAGATTATCACACCTGAATTGGTTGGTGTTAAGAGCAATAGTCTTCCGCTTGGTAAATTGTCTGGCCGCCATGCCTTTGTTGAGAAACTAAGAGAATTGGCCCTAGATTATACAGAAGAAGATATCAAACCGCTCTTTGCTAAGTTCAAGGAGTTGGCTGATAAGAAACAAGAAATTACAGATGCAGATATTCGAGCTCTGGTCGCTGGCACCATGGTTGAAAACCCAGAAGGTTTCCACTTTGATGATTTACAACTTCAAACTCATGCAGATAATGATATTGAAGCACTTGTTAGCCTAGCCAATATGGATGGTGAGAAGGTTGAATTTAATGCAACCGGGCAAGGCTCTGTTGAGGCTATCTTTAACGCTATTGACAAGTTCTTTAACCAATCTGTACGCTTGGTGTCCTATACCATTGATGCGGTAACAGATGGAATTGATGCCCAGGCTCGGGTCTTGGTCACTGTTGAAAACAGAGATACAGAAACCATCTTTAATGCAGCAGGTCTTGATTTCGATGTGTTGAAGGCTTCGGCTATTGCCTACATCAATGCTAATACCTTTGTTCAAAAAGAGAATGCTGGTGAGATGGGACGCAGCGTTTCTTATCGCGATATGCCTAGTGTGTAAAGGAGAAGGCTATGACAAAGAAAATAGTAGCTCTAGCAGGGGACGGAATTGGCCCAGAAATCATGGAGGCTGGTTTAGAAGTTCTGGAGGCTCTAGCTGAAAAAACAGGTTTTGACTATGAGATTGACAGACGATCCTTCGGAGGTGCAGGTATTGATGCTGCAGGGCATCCCTTACCTGATGAAACCCTCAAGGCAAGTAGGGAAGCAGATGCTATCCTACTAGCAGCTATCGGTAGTCCTCAGTATGATGGAGTAGCGGTTCGCCCTGAACAAGGCCTGCTGGCTCTCCGTAAGGAACTCAATCTTTACGCCAATATTCGCCCGGTAAAAATCTTTGATAGTCTCAAGCATTTGTCACCACTCAAACCAGAACGAATTGCTGGTGTAGACTTTGTCGTAGTGCGTGAGTTGACTGGTGGGATTTACTTTGGGGATCATATTCTTGAAGAGCAAAAAGCGCGTGATATCAACGACTATAGCTATGAGGAAGTAGAACGGATTATTCGCAAAGCCTTTGAAATTGCAAGAAATCGCAGAAAAATCGTTACTAGTATCGATAAGCAAAATGTTCTAGCGACATCAAAACTCTGGCGGAGAGTAGCTGAGGAAGTCGCGCAGGATTTCCCAGATGTAACCTTGGAACACCAGCTGGTAGACTCAGCTGCCATGCTTATGATTACCAATCCTGCTAAGTTTGATGTCATCGTGACAGAGAATCTTTTCGGAGATATCTTATCTGATGAATCAAGCGTTCTATCTGGCACACTTGGAGTCATGCCATCAGCCAGTCATTCTGAAAAGGGTCCAAGTCTCTATGAGCCCATTCACGGTTCGGCACCCGATATTGCAGGTCAAGGAATTGCCAATCCTATTTCCATGATTTTATCAGTGGCCATGATGTTGAGAGACAGTTTTGGACGTTATGAGGATGCGGAACGTGTCGAGCGTGCTGTTGAGGCAAGTTTGGCAGCTGGTGTTTTAACAAGAGATATTGGTGGACAGGCTTCTACCAAGGAAATGACGGAAGCTATTATTGCAAGGTTATGAAGTTAGACGAAAAAATTACTCTAGTCCTTTTGATTTGGAATGTCATGATTTTCTTGATTTATGGCATTGACAAATCAAAGGCAAGGAGAAGAGCTTGGCGCATCCCTGAGAAAATCTTACTCATTTTAGCCTTTACTTGTGGTGGTTTTGGTGCCTGGTTAGCAGGAATTACTTTTCATCACAAGACTAGAAAATGGTACTTTAAAACGGTTTGGTTTCTCGGGATGGTGACCACACTAGTAGTCTTATATTTTATTTGGAGGTAATGGATGGCAGGAAAATCGATTTTTGATAAATTATGGGACCGTCATGTCATCACAGGAGAAGAGGGGCA